>CAZKGF010000325.1:0-1587 GCA_964552115.1 uncultured Halobacteriales archaeon | reverse complement strand
GTAGTGCTCGTTGAACGACCAGTTGGCGAGCGTGTACGGGCCGGTGATCGGCACCTTGACCGGCCGGTCGGCGACGCCGGCGGTGAACTCGAACTCGTCGACGAGCCAGGGCTCCTCGTAGGCCACCTGGTCGGTGACGCTGGGCTTGTCGAAGTAGTTGTGTCCCCAGACCTTGACGGGGCCGTGGAACTCGTAGCCGGCGATCCGGTGGGCGAAGAACTCCACCATCTCGTTGCGCCGCATCTCCCCGTCGACGACGACGTCGACGCCGGCGCGCTCGTGCTCGTCGGTGATCAGGCGCGCGGCGTCGTCCAGCGCCTCCTGCCAGTGGTCCTCCTCGAAGCCGAGGTCGACCTCCGCGCCGCTGTGGCTCCGGCCGTCGACGGTGACGTCGACCTCTCCCTGGTGGAGATCCCGGGCGCGGTTGAGCCACTTGGGCTTGGGGTAGCTCCCGACGACCGTCGTCAGGATGAAGTGGTCGTTGGGGTGGTCGGCGGGCCGGAACTGCTCGCGCGTGCCGGTCATGCTTCCACCTCCTCGACGGCGGTGGTGGTAGCCTCGGCCAGCGCGTCCAGTTTGGCCTCGAACCGGCTGGTCGGCAGGTAGAACAGCTCGGTATTGGCGCTGAGGTCGAAGCGTGGCTGCGTTCGGGGGGCGTGAAATGAGCCATCGACCCACCGTCGCGTTTTTTCGGCCAGATGATGGCCGACTCGACGAAGCAATTGCCAGCATCGAAGCAGTTGGCGGACGACCGCTGGCCGATCCGCTGCTCATGATAGAACCGACCGGTGAACGACCGCGCAGTGACGCTGCGGTGACGATTCTCACGAGCCCTACCGGGGCCGAACTGGCTGGCGATGCCGGATGGAAACCCGGTTCGACGACACTCTGTGCCATTGGCGATTCGACAGCGGAGGCGATACGCGATGAGGGGTATACCGTCGACGTCGTCCCGAACGAATTTTCCTCGACAGGCCTCGTGGAACGACTCGCCTCCGAGGTCGATGGCAAGCGCGTCGAAGTCGCCAGGAGCGATCACGGTTCGGCTGTTCTCATTCAGGGCCTCGAGGGGGCTGGGGCCTACGTACACGAGACTGTCCTCTATCAGTTGACCATCCCCGAGGGCGCAGGCACATCGATCGACGCCGCTGTCGCGGGAGAACTAGATGTTGCCCTCTTCACCTCGTCGTTAACCGTTGAACACTTTCTCTCGATTGCCGACGATCGTGGCGTCAGCGAGGCGGCTGTCTCGGGGCTCAACCAGGCGGTTGTCGGGGCAATCGGCCATCCCACAGCGGCGACTGCTGCGGACGCCGGGATTACTGTTGACGTCATACCGGAGATGGCCGACTTCGACGATCTCGCGCGAGCGGCCCTTGACCGATGATCGGGCAATTGAATTCGTTTGATTCCCACACTACGACTGAATGGGGCCCGTCACCGCGCTGGCTGACCGAGCGACCGCTTGTGCGGATGCATTGCGGACCGCAGGGTCGGTCCTCTTAGCCTCACATATTGACGCTGACGGACTCACGAGTGCGGCGATAGCCGCGACCGCACTCGAACGAGCTGGAATCGACGTTGTTG
>CAZKGF010000324.1:0-1734 GCA_964552115.1 uncultured Halobacteriales archaeon | reverse complement strand
GAAAATGGCGATGATAGCAACCACAATCACCCTCGACGAACGCTTATATGATGGTGTTTTGAACGTGGAGCAGATGCAATTGCCGGCCTCCCGGAAGGATTCAGGCATTCGATATGTGGCCGGTAGTTTCGTCGTCGGGATTTTCCTTCCCAGTGTCGCGGGTGGTATCACCTTTCCGATACTCCCGCGACTCGAACTCGTCCTCGGGCTCTCGCCGGCTGTCGTCGGACTCATCCTCTCCACTGGTGATGGTGTCCGCCTCCTGAGCAACGCACCCGTCGGAAGCCTACTCGATCAGGTCGGAACCCGTCGGCCGCTGATCGCCGGCTTCCTCTTGCTGACCGTCGCGCCCTTCGGGTTTGCGTTCGGGATGGATACCGCGACTCTCCCGCTGGACCCGGCCGTCGTGTTCGTCGTCGCACAGGCTGCCGCCGGCCTCGGGTCGGCACTGGTTCTCATCGGGGGATATGCCATGATAACCGCGATCACGACGCCCGAAAATCGCGGTCAGTGGCTGGGGTACATGCTTGGGTCGTACGGACTCGGGTTCCCCTTCGGCCTGGTCGTGGGCGGAGTCGTCGGAGACATGTACGGTATCCGTGCTGTGTTCCTGCTCGGTGGGGCCGTCAGTCTCGTCTCGATTCCGATCGTCCTCGCACTCGTTCCCAATAGTTCGCCGAAGTCCGACCGGGACGGCGGCCTCCGCCATATTCCCGCGCTCGTCCAGCAGGATTGTCGCCTGGCCGTTATCGGAATCGTCAACGGGATCCTGAGCTTCCTGTCCAGGGCCTTCCTGACGACGGTCGTGGTGTTCGCCGCCGAGCTCGGACTCGAGATCGGCGGCCTCGGTGAAATGGGTGTTACGGGCTTCGTGCTCGCACTCGTCACCCTCTCTGCTGCGGGATCGACCCTAGTGGCCGGACGGTATTCTGACTCGTTCGACGACCGTATCTCCCTCGTCCTCCCCTGTCTGTGCGTCATGGCTATCGGCTTCGTTATCGTCGCGTTGGTGCCGACGCTTGGCGGTATCGTGGCCGGTGGTGTCGTCGCCGCAGGCGGTGGTGGTGCAGTTGGCCCCGTCCTCAAGGCGTATCTCGGCGACATCAGTCCGCCGGGGGATGTGGCGAAACTCGGTGGCGCGTACAACGTCTTCGGCGACCTCGGTGGGATTCTGGGGCCGGTGATTGCCCTCCCCGCAGCGTCGAACGTGGGGTTCGAAGCGGTGTACTTCAGTTGTGCCGGACTCGGCGCCATCGCTGCAGTACTAGTTGTCAAGACGCTGCTCTCGGCCGCTCCGACGCCAGGTTCGACAGTAGCTGAGTGAACGACGTTCTAACCACTACGGTTGCGGCTGATCAATCTCGATTCTCCCGCTCCAGCAGTAGCGGCAGGGTGTGTTTGGCAGCCAGGATCGGGCCGCGGAGGTTCGTTGCGAGCGTGCGGTCGATCCCGCCAGTCGTGCCCTCACCGATCGGCCCGTCGGGGCCAGGGACTGCGGCGTTGTTCACGAGCACGTCGAGTCGCTCTGTCTCCCGGCAGATCCGGTCGATGGTGCTTCCGACGTCGGCCTCCGCCGTGACGTCCAGTTCGATACTTCGATGGTCCGCCGCCACGTCTGCGGGGTCCCGAGCGCCAGCGTAGACCGTCGCGCCGAGGGCGGCAAGATCGTCCGCGATCGCGGCACCGATCCCGCGCGACGCCCCCGTGACGAGTGCGACCTGGTCATCGAGGGAC
>CAZKGF010000323.1:0-1792 GCA_964552115.1 uncultured Halobacteriales archaeon | reverse complement strand
GGTCGAAGACGAGGGAGATGAGTTGGATCCGCTCTTCTGAGAGCGCGCTACTTGTCGTACTGGTCGCCGTTACGCTATTAACGGCGGGAACAGCCGCTGCGATCTCTGTCAGCGGCTCGCCGCCCGGAGCGGCCGCCGTTGGTGAGCAGGTCTCGATGGAGGCGTCGCTCGAAGATCCATTCCAAGATGCACCCGATCAATGGACCCTCGAGGGCTCCACTGACCTGGAAAATGCGACCTGGACCGTCCAAATACTTGCCCAGGGTGACCCCGTCGACACGGTAGACGCAGGGGGCCAGTCGTTCTCGTACGAACTCAATGCCTCAACCAGCGCGACGGACGTCGAAATCCAATTGGACGGAACCGTACCGGGTGAAATCGAATACGATTACGAAAATCTCGATACCGAGAACTACTCGGTGATGACGATCACCCGCGAAAGCGACGGTGTCGGTAACGAGATCCAGTCCTGGGACGTCCACCGATTTACCGAAGGCAGTCAGAATGCCCGAGACGCAATCGACAACGCGATCGAAGCCGTCGGTGGGCAAAACGACAAGATCAACCAGGCGATCAGTTCATACAACAACGGAAACTTCGAGAACGCCCAAGCGCTCGCCGAAGAAGCGCAAAGCGGCGCGCAGAGCTCACAACTCCTGTTGATGATTGCGGGCGTAGTTGTCGCGCTGGCCATCCTCGTGGGCGTCATCTACTACTGGCGACAACGGCGGAAACAGGGCGACAAGCTTCAGTAGCTGATGCGGGTATTGGTCCCGTACGACGCTCGCAATCCGAAAACCCGCTTGGACCCGCTCTTTTCGGACACCGAGCGCCGGTCGTTCGCCAGAACGATGCTCGAATCAGTCTGTCGAACCCTCGAAGCTACCGATCGGACACCGGAGATACTCGCGAATCGAGCAATCGAATGTGACTGGCCAGTGACCGTCGACGAGCAACCGCTCAGTGATGCCGTAAACACCATAATCGCCGAGTCGACCGAGTCGGTCGCAGTGGTAATGGCCGATCTGGCCCTCGCCACGCCGACGGCGCTCGAACGCTTGTTCGACACGGACGGTCAGGTCGTGTTCGCCCCCGGACTCGGGGGTGGAACCAACGCCATGGTCGTGAGAGACACGTCGTTCCGTGTGGATTATCATGGGACGTCCATCTCCGATCATCTCGCTGCTGCGCGGGCGATCGGCCTTCGGCCCACAGTCCTTGACTCGTTTCGGTTAGCGATCGATATCGACGGCCCACAAGACTGCCGTGAAGCCCTCATCCACGACGCCGATCCTGCGGCCACGTGGTTGCGCAACGCAGGCTTCTCCCTATCGGTGGAGGCAGGGGAGCCAACGATCGTCCGGGGTGATCGCACGACCGAGTAGTCAGGATTGAGGAGTGTTGGGGAGCGTGCGCCTCCGTACAAGGATTTTTGGTCCGAGGGCCACTATACCAAGGTGCACGGGCCGACCCGTGCACTTGGGTACGTGACTCGCGCCGCGCACCCGATTCGTGCCAGACACCGCTCCTGGCATCTCTTGGGGGCGGCCCCACCCATGGCTGCCCCCGTTTTCGTGACGACTATACCCCCGGATCCCGGAAACTTCAGTCGTGATTCCCGGAGCCGCTGAATATGGCGTCGAGGTCGCCCCCGATCGAGATCGCATCGAGAGGCTCACGACCGTAACGCCTGCGGATGTTGCCGACCCGGAGAAACTCACCTTTGCCCGAAACGTATTCGTCCCGCTGACGACGGCCTGCCGGTACACCTGTACGTACTGTACCTACTTCG
>CAZKGF010000322.1:0-1822 GCA_964552115.1 uncultured Halobacteriales archaeon | reverse complement strand
CCAATCGATTCGTTCACGGATTGTCTGCGGAGATTCTACAAGGGTGTTTTGCCCGTCGACGACGCCGAGAGCCACGTCCGGCGGCGTGCCGTATTCCTGGGCGTTGTACACAGCGCCATCTGCATCACCGACCAGATCGAAGCCGATTCCGTCCAGTTCGGCATCGAGGACGTGCGCGTAGACTTTGTCAGGAATATCGCCCCAGTAGGTTTGAACGATGACGTCGGCTTCGACAGCGTCCGCGACCGTGTCGATGGCCTCGCTCGCTCGTTCTGCGAACCCCGCTTCCGGCGGGTCGGTAACGAGCGATGGTTCGAGGAGGAAAACCGACTCGACTGCTGGAAATGCCGCTATTTCTGCGGCGAGGAAGGCTGCAATTTCGTCCAGAAACTGGGCCTCGTCGTCGTAATATTCGTCCGTCGCCAGCGCTGCCAGTGAATACGGACCTGGCAGAACGGCTTGCACCGACTCACCATCGAGGGCCATCGTTGCATCGAGTTCGGCCGCTACGTCGCCGGTTGCAGAGAGGGACTCGGTCACCACAGGCTCCCGGTAAAAGTTGTTGTTATCGTAATAGCGGACGATACCTTTGGTTTCGACGGCCTCGGAGACGACCAACGGATGCGCAAGCATGTCGTCCCACCGGAGTTGGCCCTCGACAATCCGGTCCAATCCCGCGCTCTGCTGGCGGTCGACGACCTCAGATCGAGCCTGTTCGTATACAGCAGTCACCTCGTCACTCACGTCGCCACCGATCAAATCCTCTTTTTGATGGCCCTTCAAATCCGATAAGTCGTCTTTGGCCCAGTCCGGAAGCGGAAACAGGCCCAGGGTGGTGGACAGAATCTCCGTCATTGCGCGTGGCTAAGAAATGACGGCCTTTAATATTTCCTCTTCGGTTTGATGACCGAGAGTTATTATTTCGGCGTTAGTTCGAAGACGACGAGGCGTTCGAAGGGGAACTTGTCCTCGGCGATGATGCTGGATGTTAGGCCTGCAGAATTCGCCACCTCACGAATGGCGTCGAGGTCGCTTAACGTCGAAGCCAACATCAGACTTCGTCCACCCGACGAAAGAACGCGAGCGAGATCGTTTAGAAAAGGAGTAATCACCGCTCGGCCCGTCGGACCACCGGACAGCGCCCGCTCCATCCAGTCACCCCATTCCGTCTCGGGAGCTGTCGGAAGATACGGCGGATTAAACGTGATGAGATCGATCGAATTGTCGGTGAATGCGGTTGTGAGGTCGGCACGGACTACAGAGAGGCCCCGAGTCTGGGCCTGTTGACAGGCCCCTGGATGTATATCCGAGGCGATCACCGTGGCTCCGATTTCGGTAGCGAGACGTTCGGCCACGTACCCGGATCCCGTCCCAACATCCACGATCAGATCTGTCGGGTGTGCCACATCGATTGCCGCATCCACTAGCAATGCGGAATCCTCGGCCGGTTGATAAACTGATTCGGAGGCTCGGCGATCTGCCAAGGCGGGTTGCTCCCCAGTCATACGGCCGGAGCACCGTGTTCCCACGCGAGGCGTGCGAGACGGGCAAATTCGACCGGTGATAGCTCACCAGCACGACGATCAAGGATTTCCTCGTCAGCTGCTGTAACGACCGCATCAGGATCGTTCAACTCAGAGATGTGTGCTGTATTTCTGATCGCATTCCGCATGGTCTTTCGACGTTGTGTGAACACTGCCTTGAGAAAGCGGAGGAAGAAGTCATCACTTGGGACATCGTATTCAGGCGTCCGCGGCCGGGACCTGACCACGGCGCTTTCGACAGCTGGTGACGGTTCGAAGGCTTCCTTGGGAACCGTCTC
>CAZKGF010000321.1:0-1838 GCA_964552115.1 uncultured Halobacteriales archaeon | reverse complement strand
TCGGCATCGACAGCACAGGCCGAGGCGACGGCGACGTATTGGCCTTCGTCGTCGACGAGCGCCGCGACGTCGATGTCATCGCCGACTAGCTCGCGTGCCTGCTCGGCGAGATCGTTGGCATCCAGACCCGGAAGTGCCCCAACAAGCCACCGATCCCCCTCTCGATCGTGCACTTCGTCCCGGAGTTCGGCCAGCCGAGCGCTAACTAGTTGCTCGCGAAGTGACTCCAGTTCTGCTCGAACCGAGGCGAATTCGTCGGCCTGGCGTTCGATCGCCGGGACGAGGTGTGCGACGCCAGTATCCAGGTGGCGTGCGGCCGTCATTGCCTGCTCGTGGATGGTCGATTGACGTTCGATGGCAGTGGGCCCGACAGCAAACTCCACACGAGTCAGTCCTTCGCCCGGATTCGATCGATCCAGGACGGTGATGGGTCCAATCTCTCGCGTGTTGCGGACGTGCGTCCCGCCACAGGCAGCGACGTCCCACCCCTCGACAGTGACGATCCGAACGGAATCCCCCTCAATACCTTCCGCTGTTGCCGTATTGAACGCGATATTGGGAGATTCGAGTGCATCCTCACGGGACTGAACCTCCCAGGACACGGAATGTGAGTCCCAGACGACTCGGTTGCTCAAGCGTTCGAGTTCGATCAACGTGTCGTCCGTGATGTGGCTCGGCGTGGCCAAGTCGACGCGAACCTTTTCGGGGCCGATGTCGAACCCGCCGTACCCGAGCTCGTCGAGACATTGGCGGCCGGCGCCGTAGAGGACGTGACTCGCGGTATGAGCTCGCATGCAATACGTTCGAAACTCCTCGTCTATCCTCGCCTCGACGGTCTCACCGACGGACCAGTCCGGGCGAGTCCCAAGTGTATGAACGATGTCTCCGTTCCTCTCTTGGACGTCACAGACCTCGATGTCACCGATCCTCCCACGATCGGGCGGCTGACCCCCTCCTTCCGGATAGAAGTACGTCGTGTCCAAGACGACGGCCGTGTCTTCGATCCGAGTAACGGCTGCCTCGAACGACCGCGTATACGGCTCGCGTGCTGCCAACGATGGCATACCTACCTGTCCGTGGCCGCCCCGAGAAAAGGCTGCGCCTCCGCGGTGGGGTACGAGAAGTCGGTGCGAGGGGACGGTGGTATTGCCCAGAGCTCCCACGACACGCCCGATCGATCCAAATTAATATACTGATATTCCCGGTACTGGCAGTATTCACCAATGGTCGACGAAACCGAACTACGCTCACAGATGCACGAGGCGTTCGGCGAGGCCGACTACCCACTCGAGAGTCCAATGGCACTCCTGCCGACCCTCCCAGATGGTGTGGGGACTCGGTTCGAATCGGGGGAGTTCTCTATGAGTGTCGTGGAGTTACAGACCGAACTCGAACCAGCGTTTCCATACGAGTCTCCAGATGAAATGGTTGATCACATAATCCAAGAATTGAAAGCTAACGATATACTTTAATGTCTTTGCGTCCGGAGCGTGGTGGGAATTCGGCACTTACTTATGCAATCGGGTAACCGCCAACGACAGGCGTGGAGACTGCTGGTGGTGAGAAGACTTCGGTGTTACTCGTCGACGATGAAGAGGATGTTCTCACTGCGTACACCCACTACCTCGACGGTCGTCACGACGTTCTAACTGCTACTGATGGGGCCCAAGCGCTAGGACTCGTAGAACAAGCGGACGTGGTCCTGCTCGACCGGGACATGCCCGGCATGGACGGTGACGAGTTCCTTGCCGAAATTCGCAGTCGCGGTAATGACGTTCCCGTTGCGATGGTCACAGGAATCGAACCCGATGCCGATATCGTCGATTTGCCGTACGATG
>CAZKGF010000320.1:0-1869 GCA_964552115.1 uncultured Halobacteriales archaeon | reverse complement strand
ACGTGGACCAGGTGGACCTCCGCGTCGGTGGGCAGGGCGACGTCGGCGATCGCCTGCGCGAACCGATCCATCCGTTCCTCGTCGTCGGCGCCGCGGCCGACGGCCGCGACGATCGTGTCGATTGCCATGACAGTCGGTTCAGCCGGCCGGATGTTAACTTTGGAGGGTCGCTCCAGTCGCGCAGTTCACCGCAGCCCCTGTCCGGCCTCCCAGGCGCGGACGAGGCCGGCGAGCGTTCGGTTGACCGGCACGGGCTCGCTCGCCCGGTCGCAGACGGCCCCGTTGATGGCGTCGACTTCGGTGCGCCGACCCGCCTCGAGGTCCTGGCGCATCGACGAGGTGTTGCTGGCGGTGGTCCGCGCCACGTCGGCGACGGCCTCGCGAGCTCGCTCCGGGTCTAGGTCGACACCCTCGTCCAGGGCGACGCGGGCGACTTCCGCCGCCGCTCGGCGGGCCAGGTCGGCGGCGGGACCGTCGACCAGTTCCCCGTTCTCCACGGCTGCCAGTGCCGTGGGGGCATTGATTCCGGCGTTGATGGCCAGTTTCTCCCACAGCCGACGGGGCATGTCCGACGCGACGGTGGTCTCCAGGCCCGCCGCTGTGAAGGCGTCGCCAACCCTGTCCGCAACCGCACTCTCGCCGCCGGTCCGCGATCCCAGCACGACCTCGCCCACGCCCGTGCACTCGACGACCCCGGGCTCCGGGCGTCGTGCGCCGTACGTGCAGGTTCCCGCGAGGACTGGGGCCTCGAGGGCCTCGGCGAGTGTCTCCTCGTTGCCGAGTCCGTTCTGCAGCGAGAGCACGGCGTCGAGGTCACCGTCCGCGAGGGAACTTGCGGCCGACTCGGTGTCGAAGGATTTGACGGTCACGACGGCACAGTCCGCGCGACAGTCGGGCGGCAGTGCCGTCGTCGCGTCCGGGGTGACGCGGCGGTCGTACTCGCCTGCGATCCGCAGCCCGGATTCCCGGATGGTCTCCACGTGAGGGTTCCGGCCGACGAGGGTTACGTCGTGTGTCGACGCCAGGAGCCCGCCCACCAGACTTCCGAGGCTCCCGGCGCCGAACACGAGGATATCCATGGGGAACCGCTCAGTCCTCCTGGTGATCGTCGACGGTATGTTCGTCGACGCCTCGGATCGTTTCCAGGCGTCGACCCTCGTCGTCATCCACCGTGCCAACCGCCACGCGAACGAGGCCGACTGTGTCGCTCATGCCGAGGGACGAGGGTCGGGTCGAGAATAAATGTCCGGCAGGCCGTGCTCGACGTACTCGCTCAATAAGCACTAGCTCTCGCTCACCGTGGCTGTTTCGGCCCGTCGGCTGTACCACAGGACGGACACCCCATATGTGACAACTCCTGCAAGCAGGAGGTACATGTCGGCCTCTGAGAGTGACACCGTCACTGTCGTCGTTCGGAAAACAACTATCGAGGTACCCAGGACGAGAAAGAAGGCCCACGCGGCATTCCAGCCTGCCATGAGATAGATCTCAGTAGAACCGTCAGCGGGCCTATTCGAAAGGGTGTCATAGTTTCCATACCAAAACCCACCGAATATCGCGATTCCAGCACAAACTGACAGCAACACCCGCACATCTTCGGACCCCACGTCGCCGAGAACAGTAGCAAGCCCCATCGTTAAAAGCAATCCCAGGACGATCGATGCATACGCCACATATCGTTTCTCGAATTGCATGATTTCAAAATATCATCAGATGAGCAATAAAATTTTCCCCGTTCGATAGCAGGATCGGCTCTCCATGCGGGCCCGTCCACATTCCACCTGAAGCCATTCATAGTGACGGCAAGAAGTATCTCCGTCACCGTCAACCAGAGTTACTACTACGACGTCGACGCGGTCGACCCGGACG
>CAZKGF010000319.1:0-1907 GCA_964552115.1 uncultured Halobacteriales archaeon | reverse complement strand
CTAGTGGGTGCTGGTGGACCAACGCCGTCGCGACATCCAGGCGTTTTTTCATGCCGCCGGAGAACTCCTCGGCGCGTTTGTCGGCGACGTCGGCCAGGTCGACGAGGTCCAAGAGGTCGTCGATGCGTTCGCGGCGTTCTCGCCTCGGGACGCCATATGCTTCGCAGGCAAACCGGACGTTCTCGCGAGCGGTGAGTTCCGTGTCGACACTGACTTCCTGGGCCATGTACCCAATAGTCTCGCGAACCGCCTGGCCTTCGGTCTCCACATCATAGCCGTTGACCGCAATATCTCCGTCCGATGGAGCCAAGAGCGTGACGAGCGTCTTGATCATCGTCGTTTTTCCCGCACCGTTCGGGCCCAGAAAGCCGAAAAATTCGCCACGAGGAATATCCAGGCTGACCCCGGACACTGCTTGTGTACCGTCCGCGTAGGTCACGCGGACATCTCTGGCGTCGATCGCTGGCATGCTGGCAGCCAGTCGGGCATAACCGATATGACTTGTGAATGAATATTCATTCACAATGACTGTGGACCTCTTCCCGGCCGAACCCGACGGGACCGAGGCCGCGTTGATGCGTGCGACCTACGATGCCCTCTGTGAATGGGGGTACGCCGATCTCACGATCCAGCGGATCGGTGACGAATTCCCGAAGAGCAAGTCACTCATCTACCAGCACTACAACGGCAAAGACGAGTTGTTGCGCTCCTTATTGACGTACCTCCTCGATCGCTTCGAAACGCAATTCCCAGAGAACGTCTCGTCGGATCCCGTGGAGTGTCTCCTCGAAATCCTCGAATACACGGTGGCACCGGGCGGCGACACCGACCGAACCAAGTTTCGGAGTGCGATCATCGAACTCCGTGCCCAGGCCGCACACGACGAGGCGTATCGCCGTCACTTCTCTCACAGCGATCAGGTCTTTCACTCACACCTTGCAGGCGTGATCGAAGCAGGAATCGAGACCGGGGCCTTTCGCGCTGTCGACCCGGAACGAGAAGGGGCATTGTTACTATCGATACTCAACGGAGCGATGCTCCAACGTGCCACCACCGACCGCACTGACCTAATTGAGACAGTCCACGACGCCGTAACAAATCATGTCGAGGATAACCTGTTGGCTGTCACGTGACCACGATCAAAAGCCGGTTGAGGACTGCGTCCCAACGCGGCAGTATGCAGGTGGTCGTCCTGGGTGCTGGCTACGCAGGGATAACCGTCGCCCGTCGCCTCGAGCGTCGTCTGTCGTCATCTCATTCCATCATGGTCGTCGACGAACGGGATACGCACCTAGTGCAACATCACCTCCATCGAGTCATTCGTGAGCCGAGTCTGGCCTCGGAAATCCAACGGCCTCTCTCTGAGCTGCTCGATCGCGCCACCCACCGACAGGCCACCGTCCAGGCCGTCGATCCGGCCGCCAGACGTGTCGAATTGGACGGCGAGGAGCTGCGCTACGACGTGGGAGTCGTCTGTCTCGGTGCCCAGACGGACGATCACGGCCTCCCCGGCGTCCGCGAACACGGCATGCCCCTCAAACGGGTCCGACACGCCCGAGCGATTGGCTCCCGGTTCAGAGAGGTGTGTGGTTCGTCGGGGCGTGTCGTCGTGGGTGGTGGTGGGACGGCTGGGGTCCAGGCGGCCGGTGAACTGGCATCCGTTGCCCGAGAGCGTGACGCCGACGTCGACATCGTGCTCCTCGAGCAACGAGAGACGGTGGTTCCATCCTTCCCCTCCCGGTTTCAGACGGCGGTGCACACCGAACTGACCGATCGGGGTGTCACCGTTCGGACCGACACGGCAGTCACACGAGCCACCGATACTGCGATCGAGGTGGAGTCCGGCGAGTCGATACCCACCGATCAACTCGTGTGGACCGGCGGGATCACCGGGCCCGATGCGATGG
>CAZKGF010000318.1:0-1937 GCA_964552115.1 uncultured Halobacteriales archaeon | reverse complement strand
GACTTCCAGATCGGTGCGGTAAAAACCGGGATGTTAGGGGTGGAACCGGTCGTTATCCGGGTTGCCGAGTACGCGGCCGAGATGGACGTGCCATACGTGGTCGATCCTGTCATGGTGGCCGCATCCGGTGATCGACTGCTCGAACCGGACGCCGAGGCCGCCTACGAAGCCCTCGTGGCTGAGGCGTCCGTCGTGACACCGAACGCCGACGAAGCGGCCGTACTCACGGGCGAAAGCGTCGAGAACGAGGAATCAATGTGTCGAGCAGGTAAGGCCCTCGTCGATCTGGGTGCACGCGCGGCACTCGTGAAGGGCGGACACGTCGCCGACTCGGACGGAACAGTGCGTGACCTCCTCGTCACCGAAACAGACGTGTTTTCGTTCGAACACCCCCGTGTGGATACCGATGCAACACACGGGTCGGGCTGTGCGCTCTCGAGTGCCATCGCGACTCGGATGGCAAAGGGCGACGAGCCCCAGGCAGCAGTCCAAGCTGGCATCGAATTCATCGAGCGAGCCGTCAGGTATCCGATAGCCGTTGGCGAGGGACCGGGCGCCGTACAGCACCTGGTCACGCTTCGAGACCGGGGTCACCGCCAGGCCACCCAAGAGCTCGTCGAGACTGCCGTCCAGCGCCTGGTCGAAGCGGGAGCGACGGGACTGGTTCCGGAGGTCGGAATGAACGTCGTTGGCGCGACGCCGTTTGCCGAGCGACCGGACGAAACGGTGGCAGTGGAAGGTCGTATCACGCGAACAGCCGGCGGTCTCAGGCCGAACCGTGGAACCCGATTCGGGGCGTCTAGTCACGTTGCTCGGTTCCTATTGGCGGCCCGAGAATTCGATCCAGATCTCCGATTCGCGGCAAACTGTCGGTTCGATCCGACGATCGAGCGAGCGCTGGAGGCACTCGACGGCCCGGTCGTCGAAATCGATCGGTCTGGCGAACCCGAACCCGACGTCGAAGGATCGACCATGCAGTGGGCTGCCAGACGAGCGTTCGACCGAACGGCCGACGGAGCGACACCTGTGGCCATCTACGATCGAGGCGCGACCGGGAAAGAAGCCATGACCCGGCTCCTGGCATCAGACGCCGAGGGGCTATCCTCGCGGGCCCTCGCCATTCACGACGAGCTCCCTGAGTGAAGCACCACCGATCTAGCCGTAGCGATCGGCGTGGGCAGGGCAAAATTCGGGTGGGCGAAGTTGGGCGTCGATTACGCCCGGCTGGCGATGAGCGTTGTGTAGCCGACAGGTCTCCGACTTACAGAACGCCTCACCCGTCTCCAGGTAGTGGACGGCCTGCAGGACGTAGCCACAGAGTGCCTCGGTCGTGCGGGGATCGTCGGCGACCAGAAACTCGCCGTCAATTTCGCTTTCGAGGACTTCCCGAGGCGGTGGTTCGCCCGATAGGAGTGCCCGTGATTGTTTGGCCTTGTAATAGGCTTCGGGCTTGGCCGGCGCCTCGTAGAGGCCGGGGACGGACACCAGCGCAGGGTGGCCCAGGATATTCACTCGCTTGTGCCACCGGCCATCACCACCCCAGGTTCCCAGCACTCGATCGAGCAAAATGATGTGTGCGTGGTCGAGGGTCGACTCCGTGGGCGGAAGTCTCGCAGTGAGTGCACGCTGGATGGCCATACCGTCGTACATCACACCCCCGGCACGATCCGGCTGTTCGAGCGCTCGTTTTTCGTACTGGCGGATGCCGAGCATGGTATTCCCCGTTTCGCGATCGTACGGGGACAGCACGCGAGCCTCGGCGAACGCCTCTGCA
This sequence comes from uncultured Halobacteriales archaeon, assembly GCA_964552115.1. Lineage (GTDB taxonomy): Archaea > Halobacteriota > Halobacteria > Halobacteriales > Haloarculaceae > CAZKGF01. The sequence continues at coordinate 163 of CAZKGF010000318.1, read as the reverse complement.
AGAGCCTCGTCCCCGTCGCGACCGAGGAATCGATCGCGGACGGATACGGGGACCGAGAGACGATCCCGCAGCCAGTCGGCGATTGTGGCGGCGTCCGCCACGGTGGTCGGAGCGCGATAGAGTGAGACCTCCGTGACCATGTGGTGACGCAGCTCAGTCCGCG
>CAZKGF010000317.1:0-1975 GCA_964552115.1 uncultured Halobacteriales archaeon | reverse complement strand
TCGGATACGAATCCGTCTACGGTGACGAAACGCGCGAGCACATCATGGGCAAAGGAAGCCACAGCACGGAAGAGAGTCCACCACCCTTCGCCGCCCAGTTTGCCGACGTCACCGTCGACGAAGAGACCGGGGAATTTACCGTCAATCAACTGGTTGTCGCCGTGGACTGTGGCGTCGCGATCAACCCGGGGATGGCCGAGGGTCAGATCGAGGGTGCGAACCACATGAGCTACGAGATGGCCGTCAACGAGGGGCTCACATTCGACGAGAACGGCGTTGCCGAGATCGAAGATTACGACGACTACGACTTCCCGACGGCTCCGGACTCGCCACCGATCGAGTCGATCCTCGTCGAGACCCACGAGCCGACCGGTCCGTTCGGCGCCAAGTCTATCGCGGAAGTCCCGACGAATACGGTGCCACCGGCACTGAGCAACGCCATCCGGGAGGCAGTCGGTGTCCGGATCACCGAGATGCCGATTACTGCCGAAAAGATCCGGGCGGCACTCGAATAGCAGTCCGGAATTTCGAATTTCGCGGGCCAGGTTTCTGATTCACCGTTCGTAATGGGCGTCCGCCCTAGCGATCCCACCGCGGGCGGTAAAATCTCCCTCAGTTCTCTGCTGCAGTCTGGTAGCCGACTTCGCGTGGACTTCGGGACCGAACGAGTTCCTCGGCGAGGGTGTCGATATCCTCGGCGCCGGTGAACGGGACGAGCGCGTCTACGTGATCCATGGCTGCGGCCATCCCTGCTGCCGCTGGCTCGTATTCCGCAGACTTCGCAAGTGGGTTGAGCCAGATGATCATCGGGGCACGACGAGAGAGCCAGGCCATGCCTTGTTCCAGCTCCGTGACCTCCCCCATCTCGAGGCCGTCACTCACGATCAACACGACGCTGCGCCGATCAACGGCATCCGGATGGCTGTCACGGACGGTCGTGAGTGCGTGGCCGATTCGGGTTCCGCCACCCCAGGACGCTTCGGCGTCTTCGAGTGCAGAGTAAGCCGCGCCGACCGTCTCCGCATCGAACGCCGCGGTCGCTTCGCGCACGTCGGTGTCGAACAGGAAAACCCTGGCACCTCGCCACTCCGCAACGATCGCACGGAGAAATCTGACGAGAAAATCCCGGTCGATGACATCGAGGACCGACCGACTAACGTCGGTAAAGACCACACCTCGAACGGCTGACTCCTTGGGCTCACTCTCGGGCAGTGAGGTGACGAGCCCGCCGGTGGCTACACTGTCTCGGATCGCCTTGCGCACGTTCGGGCGCCGTCCTGACGCTGCAGATTCGTACCGGCGGCCGGTCAACGTTGCCAAGGCCGCGGTTAATCGACCGACTGCATCCGCGGTCCCCGGCGACCCGAGAGACCTACTGTCGCCTGTGATCCGTTCGGATCCGCCGACGGGGCTGTACTGTGAGGCCTGGTGCTCGTCTCCTGGGTCGGACTCGCCCCGTTCGGAGATCGACTGTGACAACGTTTCGAGTGACTCTCCACCCGCCTCGGTTTCGAGTTCGTGCGATTCTTGCTCGGCCTCGTCCGACCCGGCTAGCTCGCTATCGAACCGCGTGGCAGCGGGAGCGTCATCCGTCGCCTCGGCTTCGATTGTCGCCTGAAGTTGTGCCCAAAACTGGTCGAAGAGTTGGTCGAACAGGTGACGATCCTCCGGCCGAGACAAGAGCGCGGCTCGCAGGCCCGCTTTGACACGGGCGCGGTCGGAAAGCCCGAGCGTACCGAGCACGGCTGCGCCAGTTAGGCCGGCGTTGGCTGGGACTTCTGCGCCGGCAGTCCGCAACCCCTGGACGAACCGGATTAGTTCGACTCGAAGCCGTTCGCTAACTGTAGAAACCCCCTCGAGATCCGTTACATCGACGCTGTCGCCGTCGCTCATGGTGACCACCGCCCGGCGATCCAGCCCTCGTCCATCCGCCTCAAAGCAGCCCGCGGATCCGATCTCGGAGGCCAGACTCGTC
>CAZKGF010000316.1:0-1975 GCA_964552115.1 uncultured Halobacteriales archaeon | reverse complement strand
GCACGTTCCTCGGCATCGAGAGCGTTCTCTGGGTTGTTAGCGCCGCGTTTGCCATTTCAGCGCTGCCATTTCTCCTATTCACATCCTACATCCTGCGGCTCGCGACGCTCGCCAAACAGACCCTCTCGATGGGACCGCTCATGCTAAGCTGACCTACTGCAAAATTCAAATGCGGGCAAAGCTGTTCGGCCACGTAGTCCACGACGAGGCTTTCCCAGGAAGGAATCGACATACCCCACTGCGAGTTGCTTGTCGAAGTCGGCGTCGCAAACCAGGTCGACGTCTCACGCACACGAGTCCAGGCGAGCACGGGCGACGACTGACACTCGACCCAGCGCGGGTCCGACCCGGTCTCACCACCAATCACTGTTTTGAATACACGGGTGAAATTCATTGTGGCCTTATGCATACGGGTCCAAAACAGGAGCATGGAGACCGAAATTAGAAAGGACGAATCGGTGAGTATGGCTATCGTCCGTGCAGTCTGTGCCGTCGAAGGACGCGAACCCGGGTCACTCCGCCCACTGGCACAGGTCTTCGATCCGGATGCACTGGATAACATATTCGATTCGCGGCCCGACGGTGAGCCGCGAATCGGTGGTCACCTTTCGTTCATCTATAGCAATAGCCGCGTTTCCGTCGACAATGGTGAATACCTCACCATTCAGCCGCTCGAATATCAACCACGATCTCCCGACGATCGAAAACTCAGTTCTCCTGAGTTGCCTCGCCGACCCAGCCGAGAGTCATCCCAGTAAGATCACTGTCCAGGGTCACGAACCGTCACCAGCCCCTGGGCCATCAGTCGCCGGGCAATCACGACCAGGCCATTTCCGAATCCTTCCCCGAAGATCGCCTGTTCCACTTTGGTATCTGGCATAACCGAGCTCACGAGGATCGTCGATCGGTCGACCAGCAGTAAGCGACCGATCGCCGTATCGTCCTCTGAGTTGTTCTCCCCATGTAACCACCCGAGGCCAGAGGTGAACGTCGTTGCATCCGGTACAGCGGCGTGAATGTGATCTTCGATGGGTGCCGTCAACGCGCCGACGATTAACTCGACACCGCCGCCAACTTCGCCGAGAGTATCGACGAGTTCGTCGGTCAGCAGCGTCTCGTCTCCAATCACGAGGACGATCTCGTCGGTCGCGTCTCCGATAAGCTGATTCGTCCGGTTCTCGATTGCATCCTTCCCGGTCATCGCCCATACTTCTTGGACCGGGGTGTCATCGGAGTCATCAACGATTTCGACAGGATCGAGGGCATCGTGAAGTCGTTCAACGCGTGCCTCGTACTGGCCCCGGAGCGTTTCCGTCGCCTCGTCGAGCGGAACCGCTCGAAACTGTTGCGGGCTCGAATGCTGGATTTCGACCAGGCCCTGGGCTTCAAGCACTCGGATCGCGTCATACACGCGTGTCCGGGGCACTTCGGTCATCTCGCTGAGTTGCTTCGCCGTCCCCGTATGGAGACGCGACAGGCCGACGAAGCATCGCGCCTCGTATTCTTTCAAGCCGAGTTCTTGGAGGGCGTCGATCGCTTCCTCCAGGTTTTGCGTGGTATCCATTGTGTCCCAACCATTCGGGAGACCCCGAATTCCGCTAACGATTGATCCCCGAGACGAATATGGATTATCACTCTCGGAATGATCCCTAAGGGGGCCCGGGAGTAGGTTGCTGTCGGGCTAAATATCGGGAGGGGACAGATGGTTGGTCAGACTGTAACTCACTTTATCACAAAAGGGTTATACAGGGCGGCGCACGAGTAGAACACGGCCGCAGTCAGTTTGTGTCCCAACCACGATCCGACTGCGTGCCCCCGGCCACTTCCCGTGGCTGGGTTCAACGTACACAACTACCATCGAATTGTTGAGTAGCGATACAGTCGAGGACCCGCAGGCCGCCGCGGTCGAATAGCTCACACGCTTCGGGCTGAGTGCGTACGCCGCACGGACGTTCGTGGCGCTGTCGAGCCTCGG
>CAZKGF010000315.1:0-2023 GCA_964552115.1 uncultured Halobacteriales archaeon | reverse complement strand
CGCCGACCGCCATGACGCCCAGCCCCACCGCATACAGACTGATGATGGTAGGGTGCCCGGTCTGCGGGCTCCACTGCGCCGGGAACGCCACGACGAACCACACGGTCGCGGCCACACAGACCGCGACTCCGAGGTACACGAACCACGTCGCAGCTCGTTGTAACGGGAGCCGAATGATTGGCCCCGCGAGCCCGAGGGCTAGTCCGCTAGCGACGAGGACGACGGACAGCTCTCGAATCGAACTTGCTGCAGCACCGGCGAGAAACAGCACCATCCCGATGACGCCGAGGAGCACCCCGAACGCGAAGATCCAGTATCCGCGAGCTTCGTCGCCGGTCGAGGGGTCACCGATGCGACTACGATACCAAGCTACGAGGGGGCCGCCGGATGGGGTGTCAACTGCCATAGTCAGCGTAGTCGTCGCCTCCGCACGCTGAACCAGTTGTCCTTGGCACACCAAGTGGTTCATCCATCTGCTGGAGCCGGTCTGCCTCCGGCGACGACCAGCCAGCCCGTCCCGTCGTCGAGTCATGCGCATCGTTGACATCCTCCCCGCCCCGCAGGGCGGGGTTTTAGCCTGGTAACTTCCAAAACACTGGCATCAGCCTCGCCGGCGACGGACGTACTCGTCGAGCTCGTCCTCGATCAGGGCGGCGACGCGCTCGCCGTATCGCCAGAGTACCGCGTTGAGGCGCTCTTCGGTCTCGTCGTCGAGATCGTCCACCCCACGGAGGACGGAGTCCCTGGTGATCCGTGGATGAAACACGCAGACGACCCCGACCGAACGATCCGAACTCCCAGTACCCGCGGTGTGGAACCCGTACTGGTCAGTCCCCCAGACGCCGTCGCCACCCCGTCGCTCCATCGTGGAATCGATCGCATCGAGAAGCCGGATTTCTTCGGCCGTGAGAACCGAGTCCTCACCGTCGAAGAGCTCAGCGTACGCCTCGGTTCGGGCGCCGTTCGTCCATTGCTCCAGCTGAGATTCGGCCTCGATGACGAGCTGTCTCTCGTCCGGAAATTCGACCATATTGTCTAGGTACCCTCCACGAAGCTAAGTCTGTGGCATTCCCCCCGACCGATTGCCTTCCGAATTAGTGGTCGGGCGGAACGCTACTGTTCACCAATCAACCCCCACATGTGGGCAGCTTTACCGGTCCCAAGGGTCATCGACACCGACCCCACATTCACGACGCATGGATGGCACTGGCTCGGAACTAGCGGTGAGCGTCTCCAGAAACTGTCGCTACACCCTCCGATGAACGGCGACGTGCTGTGCTGGCGCCCCTCAACCCCGCGGACCTCGGGGTCGCCGTCCCCACCCTTCTTGCCGAGTACTTCGTCAGCGTTTCGGACCTGGATTTTCAGCGGGGAACGAGACAATTCCAGCCGCAGGCCAACGCGCCCTCGAGCCGGAGGCTCCGCTTCGTGGATATCCCTGGCCGCCACTCGAGGTCGGTCTGCCCGACATCGTCGACCGCTTCGACACAGACCGAATCAACGTTCTCGTGGGCCACTCGGCAGCCAGCCGCCGTGGCCGTCGCGGTCAGCATAGTGTAGCGAACCGACGTTAATGAACATTGCAAACCATGCCGTACTCCATTGACTCTCCTGTTAGTGTCCTCCGGCATGGCCCGCTGTGATAACTGTAACTCGTTCGTCACGGAACGATACGTCCGAGTCTTTGCGCCGACCGGCCGAGAAACCGTCCGGGTTTGCCCGAACTGTGAAGACATGATCCGAGATGGTGCCGACGTTCGGGCTGCCAATTCAGTTCGACGGTGACCCGATGCCCGAAACCGACAAATCGGTCGAAACGAAGCCCGCTTCTCACCTCGCATATCGAGTACGGTTGAAACTAATCGCAGGCTCTCTGAGACGACCCTCTACGTGTGTCGGGACTGGGACTGGTGTCGAAAGTCCCGACGATACGAGTAACTGTCCTGCGTGTGGTGGATTCTCACAAGGTACGACTGTCCCTCACGATTGATGTGCACCTCGCAGACATCCGGCAATTGGTCGC
>CAZKGF010000314.1:0-2092 GCA_964552115.1 uncultured Halobacteriales archaeon | reverse complement strand
GAGGCCGGTGACGTCGTCCAGTTCGATGGTAACCAAGCCATCAAACCGGTCGGTTTGACAGACTGTACAGCCTTGATCGTGTTGGCACCAAAGGAAGACGAGTGACCGGGTGGTCCAGCCCACGTAGACAATCGATTAGTGGTTTGGAGACAAGGCAGTCTGCAGTTGGGTCGGGTGATCAGGCCGCCCCTATTTCCGGGCTGCACTCCAACCCCGAAGGGATGCCCGATACACAGGTCGCCGACATCCTCAAGCGAGCATATATGGACGAACTGGAGACGGTGATGAACTACCAGACGAATGCGATCGTCCTCGACGGGGTTCGCGCCGAAGAAATCAAGGAATCGCTCCTCGCCGATATCCAAGAGGAACTAGGCCACGCCGAGCAACTGGGCAACCGGTTAAAACAACTCGACGATCGACCCCCAGGATCGGCAGAGTTCACCGCACGACAGGACAGCCTCCAACCACCCGCCGACAGTACCGACGTGCTCTCAGTCATTCAGGGGGTTATCGACGCGGAGGAAGACGCCATCGACACGTATCGGTCACTCATCGATGCAGCCAAAGCGGCGGACGATCCGGTCACGGAAGATCTCGCTGTCACGATCCTTGGCGACGAAGAGGCACATCGAACCGAATTCCGTGGCTTTCGAAAGGAATACCGAAAGGACTAGGCTATCCCGATTGCCCAGGTATCACGACAGCAACCCTTATACAAGGGGCCCTGAGAAAACGTGGCATGGACGACGTTTTTGTCGGGCGACTCATGTCCGATACGGTCTATACTGTGAAGCCAACGGCTCTCGTTGAAGATGCTGCAGCTCTCATGCTGGACAATGGAATCGGGTCGGTCGTCGTTGTCGACGATAGCGACCGACTCGAGGGAATTCTCACCAGTACGGATTTCGTTCGGATCGTGGCTGAGCGCCAGCCAAAAGATCGGACACCTGTCGCAGAGTACATGACGACGGCCGTGGAGACGGCCGGTGCCCAAACACTCGTCGCGGATGTGGCCGATCGGATGCTCGGCCTGGGCTTTCACCACATGCCAGTTGTCGATGACGACGACGTGGTTATCGGGATGATATCGACGACGGATCTGGCCGGGTATCTGTCAAACGGCGCCGCGCTGTAAAGCGGTCAATCGACAACGCGTGTCTCGGATTCTGCATGCCGGAGTGTAATCTCGTGACCGGTATGGCGTGCATGGGTCCGTGCCCAGCGGGTGGCGCCACTCTCTTCGAGGCGATGAACGGTCTCCGGGCACTTGCGACAGTCCGCCGTCCAGGTCGAAATTTCATCAGGAAAGTGACCAGTATGTCGCTTGTGATCGAGGGCGAACTTTTCGACGGCCTGATTTCCGACTTGCAACTCGTCGAGTTCGTATTCGAGGGTGAACTCACGACCACACCGGGAACAGGCGATCGTCGGCCCGGGTGATGGTGGGTCGCCTTCGTCCGTCACGAACGCGCTTGGTGCGAGGCACACTTGAACATGCCCACTATTCTGGTGGCGATCGCGCGGAACAGCCACCGCAGTGTCGCTCCCATTACGAGTCGCGAGTGGGTCGGTCTGATTCATCTCCGGACCCCTCGTCAGCTCCACCGGGATCGAACTCGAGCGGTCGAAGCCAGCGGTACCACAGGACGATCACCATTCCGCCGTACCCGAGTACCCAGATGGCCGAGGCGAGCGTCGAATAGCCGGTCATCGATACGCCGGCAACAACGAGGCCAGTGCCAACGACGCCCACGACGAGGGTGAGCACGAAAGCCGCCCGCGAACTGAGTCCCATTGCATCCATCAATGTGGATCCGGCACCTGGGCCTTTCGAGACGAACGGACCCCCCAACCGATACTTGTCAGTTCCCCCAATGGCAATAGCGCGACCACGCGACGGGAGCTGATCGGAGAGACAGTCTTGGGACATTGGTCGTCGGTTCACAGAAGGCCGTGGCACGAGAACGTGATTACACGACGGCTGATTCGTCGCCGTCCCACGCCGTTCGACAGTCATCGTTACAAAAATGCGCTGTCCGGACGGCTCCGTCATCGATCCAGGTAATGACGCGGTGTCGGGACTCGTGAA
>CAZKGF010000313.1:0-2306 GCA_964552115.1 uncultured Halobacteriales archaeon | reverse complement strand
CTCCCGGCCAGCATCGTACAGCCCGAGAGCGAACTAATGCCCAGTCCCGCTGCCACGCCACTGTACCGAAGGAATCGTCGTCGGTCGATTCGTCGTTCTGTCACGTATTAGGGCCCCTATATCGAGGGGGCTATGAACAACACCACCAAATACGCATAAGACCTTTTACGAAATTATAAATGGTGATGTTCTCTGTCGACGCCAGAATCGGCGCTCACCGATCGGTGATCCCGGTTTGGGTCTGGTGGTTTTCCGTCTCGGCGTCGTGGCGCCCCTGGAGGTAGTGCTCACCTATCTCAGTCATCCTGTACTTTCCGCGGTCGACGCGCTCGACGAAGTCGTGATCTGCGAGTTCCGTGAGTCGCCTGTTTACTGCCTTCTTGCTGTAGTCGATGTTGTACGCGACGATAGCAGGCGTCAACACCAGTCGTGAACTGTGGAACACCTCGAGAATGCGCTCGTCCATGGGTCGCATCCACTCTTCCGGGTTCCGCACTTGCCCCGGATCCTGAAAGATTAGCGCCACCCACTCGTCGGTGCGCAGGTCGTTGTGGACGGGACTGTACAGTCCTGCCACGACGAATATGGCCGCGATACCGTGTATCAGGTGGATCCACTCGGGGACCAGAATTCCCACGACCGGACCGCCAACGGAGAAGATGAGCAAGCCGGCACCGAGGTAGGAGAGAAACCGGCGGTAATGAAGCACGAAAAACTGGGTATAGAGAAGGTAGAGAACCCCGACTGCTGCGACGCCACCGGCGATCAGATTGAAGACGGTAAATGGGGTGACGTGGGCCACTACGGTTCACCTCCCTGCCGCCGGCGAATGCGATGTTGATTCCAGACTATCAACCAGACTGAGACGGCCACACCGCCGTACATCACGCTAGTAAACCAGCCATCGATCAATGCTCTACCTGGCTGGACGAGGAGTAGCGCGTGGTATACGACGAACAACCCGAGGACGATAGAAATGACGACGACCGCCTTCCCAAAGGGTGACCGCCACAGGACTTCCAACGTCAAAACCGAGAGAATAGCAGCTGCAGTACCCATAATGACAGCAAACAACAGCGTCACCGTGTGAACCGAGGCACCCACCATTCCATATGTCCTGTGTCCCCGCCATATTAAATCCCAAGTTGGAGTGTGGCTCGAACGAGATTTGTTCGCTGACTATCGGAGAAGGAGGTACAGCCCCAGGGCGACGAACCCGGGAACGATCCGGAGAGCCGTTGGGAATCCCTGGATTGCAGCGTCCTCGGCGACGGCCAGCGCGACCAGGCCCGGGAGACTGCCGGCGATAAAGAGGCCGCCGACGACGGCCCCGACCAGTGGCGCCCACTCGTCGTGGCCCCGCCGGTCGGCGTCGCGATACACCCACACGCCGAGGACTACGGCTGCTACGGGGATGACCACAACGACTGCCGTCCGATCGTAAACGGCGGCGACACTCGGAATCACCTGCACCGTTCGAAACGTTCTGGGACCGCCGTCCATCGTCAATGGGCTTCGGGTCCGGAGACAAAACTGTTCCGCGCAATGGTGCAGTTCGCACTCGACTTGTGGGGCGGAATCGGGCGTACCGAAGCATTACCACGTATTGGTGTTACCTTCGCACGGAAGCCGGGAAATCGAAGCGCTTTCGGAGAGACAAGGACCGTCGAACCCTCGTGGCCGACCGTGGTCGAAGCGAGGGATGCCGAAAAGTGGGATCGTCCTGACCATCAGCGCGTCGCGCCGACAAGTAAAGAGGTACTGGCAACCACGGCAATCGGGAGTACCGTTAACTACGACGTGGCTGCAGTCGGGAGTATGACCAGATACCGAACGTGGATTGATCGACATCGTCTCCTGAGTTTCGTCGCAATTGCGTACGCGTTCACTTGGACAATCCAGGGCGCGCTCGCGTATTCCGGCATGGAGGCTTCCTGGACGCACTCAATCCTGATCGGGTTCGGCGGGTTCGGTCCGCCGATTGGAGCAGCTGTCGTCATCTGGGCTTCCGGTGGGAGCCTCCGAATGTGGGTCGGTCAAGTGTTCAAGTGGCGTATCGGCGCGAAATGGTGGGCGCTGGCGATCGGTCTCCCAGTGCGTATCCATCAGCTGTTTCCGGATCTTTCCCGAACGCGAGTAACCACGACAGACAGTCCTCTCGCTCGGATCGGTAATCGACGAGTTGTTTGGGATTCAAAAACTCGGCTGCCGGCTCCGTGATGACTGTGATTTCATCCGGTAGCGTCATGGCGGTCCACCCCCGAACATCAGATTTGTGAGGTGTCTCGTTCGTCCGAATCGGCATG
>CAZKGF010000312.1:0-2408 GCA_964552115.1 uncultured Halobacteriales archaeon | reverse complement strand
ACGTGCCCTCCTCGAAGACATCGCGGAGTACCTCATCGAACGTGAGTATTGACGGGCGGGTCCCAACCTTGTGATGACAACTCATAACTGATGGACACGCAAACTCGGTTCTATGCCGGCGATTCCTGAGGCCTACCACGACCTTTTCGACAAGCCAACGTTCGCACATTTCGTAACGCTCGATCCCGACGGGCAGCCACACTCGACCCCAGTCTGGATCGGATACGACGACGAACAGGACCGCCTTTTGGTGAATACCGAACGGGGTCGCCGCAAGGCTCGTAACGTGGCCCAGGACCCGACAGTGGCAGTGAGCATGACCGATCCCGATAATCCCTACCGGTTCCTCTCGATCAGTGGGGTTGTCGAGGAAATCACGACCGAGGGTGCCCGGGAACACATCGATGAACTCTCACACCGGTATATGGGCGAGGATTATCCGAACCCGATCGAAACCGAGCGGATCCTCCTCCGGATTCGTGCCGACGAAGTCATTACCGGCGGATAGCTATCCGCTTCGCCCGGCCTCGTCATAGCTGATAGGTACCCGAGGAGAACAGTTCGGCCAGGCTCCATCTCTAACTTGGGCCGGGACTTTTGGATCTGATAACGGGAGCCAAGGGTATAGGAGGACGTACTGATTACGCGGCTTTGATGATCGAGGCGGATGGATTGCGTAAGGAATACGGCGATTTCGTCGCGGTGGAAGACGGCACGTTTTCTGTGGACGACGGTGAAGTTCTGGGCATCGTCGGCCCAAATGGCGCCGGAAAGACTACGACACTCAAGATGTTGTCCGGGTTGCTCGAACCAACTGCTGGCACAGCAACGGTGGCCGGATTCGATGCCAGCGATCCGGAGATGCGTCACAAACTGGGATTTCTCCCCGAAGAATCTCCTCTCTACGAGGAGATGACAGCTAGGTCCTATCTCTCGTTCTTCGCAGATCTCTACGATGTCTCCAAACTTGACGCACAAGAGCGGATCGAGGAGACCTTGGATGCGCTCGATCTCGAACATCGTTCGAGGCAGATCGGCGACATGTCGAAAGGCATGAAGCGGAAGGTGGCGATTGCGCGGTCGCTCGTAAACGATCCGGCGGTGTTGATCTACGACGAACCGGGTAGCGGCCTGGATCCGTTGACGACGAACTACATCATCGAGTTCGTCAAGGAACGAGCCGAAGCGGGAAAAACAGTCGTCTTCAGTGCGCACAACCTCTTTCACGTCGAATCAATCTGTGACCGAGTGTTGATCCTTCACGAGGGCGAGATCGTCGCCCGCGGTGACCTGGACGAGCTTCGGGCGGAATATGGCAGGACAGAGTACCACGTCTACACCACGGTTTCAGTGCCCGACAGTGTCTCGGAAAACGGTCGCCACCGGACGGTCGTCGAGTCCATGGATGCCGTCGAAGAAACCCGCACGGTTGCGAATCATCGCGGTGGGGAGATTGTGGATATCCGAACCGAGGAGTCGAGCCTCGAGGAAGTCTTCCTCAACGTCGCCGACAGACCGTCGGCCGCCTCGGGGGACTAGGGAGTGACGCCGAGAAAACTACTTCGTATTGCCTGGTGGGAGGTGACCAAGCACGCAGGCGGTATCGATCGCCGAACGGCGGCAGTGGTCCTCGTCACGGTGGTCGCGATGGGTGTGGTGGGCCCCATCGTCCTAAGCACGGGCGGCGTCGCCATCGACGAGGGAATGTACCGCGTCGGGATCTCTGAAGAAAGCCCGTATTACTCGGTTGTCGAGTCGGATCGTTCGTTCGCGATTCATGGCGGCACCGACGCCGAGTCGATTGGAACCGAAATCGAGTTGTTGATCGTAGGACGGACGGTTACAGCCGCCGAATCTCCGAAAGGAGAGGCTGCTGCACGTGCGTTTCGCTCAGCAGTCGTTCGGTACAACGACGAGCAAATGGTGGGAGAGCCGAATCAAACGGCTGCGTTTCCGGTTTCGGTATCGCTCTCGTACCAGGAACAAACCGGCGACCAGGCTACTGTGGTCGCCGGTGGCGGAACTGGTGATGGTCGGAACGGAGGCGGGGGATCGGATCGGACAAACACCGATGGTTCAGGTGAGGACGGTGGCGAGTCAGACCAGGATACGAATGCAGGCCTCGGTGGGTTAGGGTCGAGCCTTTCAGGCGGAGACTCGACCACGGGTTCCCCCTCGGAAATCGCCCCTCCCTTCCCGTTCGATTCGCTCGTGTTGGCGTTTATCTTCGTTATTCCACTGAATTTTCTCATCCAGGCCTACGGCAGTTCGTTCCTCTCCGAACGGTTGAATCGTCGGGGTGAACTCCTTTTGGTTACTCCCGTTTCCAGAACGGATATTATTGCTGGGAAGTCACTTCCGTACTTCCTCGGTGCGTTACTAATAGAAGGTGCCATCGCCGTTGGACT
>CAZKGF010000311.1:0-2469 GCA_964552115.1 uncultured Halobacteriales archaeon | reverse complement strand
TACCGCGACCAAAAGGACGGGTGGTCTAGGCCGCAGTGCCCGGCCGACTTCCTGGAGTACGGCCCTAGACGGGCTTGTCCGCGACGATCAGCCCGTGTCGGAGCGCCGGCAGGGCGTCGTGAGCTCGCCCGATCTGCGTGCGCAATGTCGCCGGGTCGAGCTCCCAATGTTCCAAGACCCCATCGATGACCCGACCAAACGCTCCTGCGTGGGCTAGTCGGAACAGCGTCGTCCAGAATCGAAACCGGCCGAGACTGTGCGGGGAAAGGTCATCCGTACGTCGGATCCGCAGCCCCGCCTCCCGTAGTCCGCGCTCGTAGGACTGGAGTGTTCCAGGGTAGGGCATGTCCCAGGCCTCGGCGAAGGCGGCGACCGCTCGTTTTTGGGTGGCGTCGAGCTGGGCTCGCGTAAAGAGATCCGTCAGAACGACGACCCCACCCGGTTCCAATACTCGAGCGATTTCGTCGAAGACGTGCTGGCGCTCGGGGAGATAGACCAACGCGTCAATGGCCGTGCAGGCGCCCAACCCCCCCGTACGGATGGGAATGGTGGTCGCATCGCCAATAACGACGACCAGTTCGACGTCATGTTCGCTGGCGTAGTCCCGAGCCAAGTGAGCGTTGTGAGCGACGAGGTCGAGCCCCGTGACGTCGAGGCCGTATCGCTCGGAAAGGTGTACTGCAGGACCACCGCGGCCGGCTCCCAAATCGAGGCAGGTGGTTCCGACCGGCCGGTCGAGATAGTCAGTAAGCGTCGCACCGACGTGGGTCGCCAGTCGTCGCTGTGGCTCACCGAGTGCGTGGGGCTGGTACCACGCGGAATAGCCCAGATTCAGAAACGCCTCGGTCTCGAGGACGAGTCCGAGAGCGCGCCAGATATCCGCTCGTTCGGTTCGGTCTCCAAACTGTGACCCGATTCGCGACCGAAGATCACCGTCGGACATCTCACTCCAGGTCCGTCACCTCCGAGTAGCAGTACGTAGAGTCACCACAGTAGGCCAAATTGGCACAACTTTGTGGCCGTCGATAGTCGATGTCCCGATGCTTGCGGAGGAACGTCACGTACCCGTCGTCGACGCGGTCGAGAACGTCGTGACAGAACCATTTCTGGTCGACCCACCGGGTGCCCAAATTCCGGTAGGGACACAGAAAGACCGTCCGCTCGACCGAGTCCACTGTTGGCGTCTCTTCGATACGGACGCCGACAGCCCGGTATGCCAGGCGGAGCCGACCGACGACGGCGGCAGGTGAGTGCGCACGCACGAAGAGCACATGCGCGATGAGGTAGCCGATGTGATGGAGCAACCGGCGAAGCATTCGGGTCTTCGTTCGGGTGGGATTCACTAATATCGGCGGGTCTGTCGCGGCTTCTCGGCACCGAAACTGCCGGGCGATCCGACGGTCATTCAGTAACGGTCCCGCGCTCGAGTGCGGCGAGTGTATCCGTCACCGATCCCGTCGGCGTCGTCACGCGAATTGGTGTTTCATCGTCGACGTCACCGAAACGGAGTTCGAGGCTGTATCGCCCATCGGTACCGATGCGAGTGGCTTCTCGCTGGCCGCTGTCGGGATCGATGGCCCAGACGTACGCACCGGCGTGGCGTGCTGGGACACGTCCCGTGAGGATGCGCGCTTGCGGGGATTCGAAGGTGGTCCCGCGCATCGGATAGTCCCGTGACTGCCACTGACCGAAGCCCTCGTCGATGACGTATACATCCGTAAACCCCGCCTTCTGGAGGCCGGCAGCCCGGATCGACGACAGGTGATGGGGACACCCGCAGTAGCAGACGATTCGATCCGCGGCTGGCCAGTCCTCGATCCCCCCGCCCTGGGAATTCTGGACGGCCGGGCTGGACACCGCACCGTAGATGTGGGCGCGTTTGTACTGGTCGACTCCCCTCGCGTCGACGAACCGTGCCGCACTCGTCCGGTGCCAGTCGTACGCCAGACCGATCGGAGCGAGCGTGACCGATTCCCCGTTGGTCTGTATGGTCGAAAGCCTGGCAGACGGGTCGGCCGGCTCCCCCTCGTGATATGCAGGTGGAAATCCGTCGGTGACAGTCTCGTCGGCCGGGACAGCGACGTTCGTGTGAAATTCGGTGTCGAGTGTTCCGGGGTGATCGATCGGGTTCGATCCGGACTGTTGGGTGCCGAGACACCCGCCGAGGGCGATGAGACCGGCAGCACCAACCCCGCCGAGAAATCTTCGTCTGGAACGTCGATCCGTCCCCTCGATGGCCATGGTAGCACCCGTTGGGGACCCACGCGCTCAAGCCTTCCGAAGCGTCACGACGAAGACTGCTCCTCGTGGTTCGTTCGACTCGACGTGGACCTGGCCGTCGAACTGCTGGACAAGTTCTTTGACGAGATACAAACCGATGCCGGTGCCCGGACTTTCCAGGCCTTTCTCTCCCTTTCCGAAGACGGATTCGCGTTGGGCCGGTGGGATCCCTGGGCCGTTGTCAGCGAT
>CAZKGF010000310.1:0-2502 GCA_964552115.1 uncultured Halobacteriales archaeon | reverse complement strand
GTGGAACGATCACCCCACTCGTTGATTCCATAGGTGCCACCGGCCGTTGTAACCAGTTCCGGGACCCAGTGTCCGGCGACCATCGGTGGCTCCATCCAGTCCAGAACGACGGTTCGAGGTCGGGTTCCGCGATCGGACGCTGTCGACGCACATTCGCCGATCTCGTCGATTCGAGCTTCGAGCGTTTCGACCAGTTCAGCGGCGACACCTTCGTGTCCGATTGCTCGGCCGATTGTACGGACGGTCTCGAGGATGTCGTCGAGTGTATGCGGGTCGATGGTCAAGATTTCAGTCTCGAGATCCATCTCCGAGACGACCGATCTGATCAATACGTGATCGACGGCACAGACGTCACAGGTCCCCTGCGTGATGATGAGGTCGGGATCTACGTTTTCAAGGGTTTCCCGGTCAATTTCGTATAGTGCTTCGTTCGTCTCTACCTGCTCGTTTATCTCGGCTATGGACCGTTCCGGATCGACGACACAGGTATTGGCTCGTGGCTTTTCGGCCGCCTCGGGCGGATACGTGCACTCGTGGGAGACCGCAACAGGCTCTGCTCCGAGTGCGTACACCATCTCGGTGGCTGCAGGAAGCAACGTAACGATTTTGAGTTCAGTCATCCGCTCCACGTATCGAATCAGTTGGTGTTACTCCGAGGTAAAACCCGCTCTCCCACCGGTGACAGCTAGTCTGTCAGTAGAAAGACCGAATGAACCCTCCTCAATTCACGAGGCAGAGGTGACGGGGGTGACGTCTCTGTACGCTTTCTCCGCATCTTGGAGCCTGAATTTCACCGAACGGTCGCTACCCTGGAGCCAAGACCTGCCGTTCAGGGTCTCTAGCCAAATCCTGGCAAGCCCTTCGCCCAATCGAACCGGGTTCAATACTTCGGAGTTGACAGTATAAATACTTCACCTTTCAAAGCGAAATTGCAATGTCGGAGAACACCCTATCAGACGGCGACAATTCGAGTGAAATCGGAGATGGATCTCTTCCGAACGTCAGTTGTACGCTCACGGCGGAGGAGGCCCAATCGCGGGAAGCGTGGCTGGAAGACAATCTTCTCCCACACTTGACTAACGTTGCGAAACACGACCGTGGCTACACGTTCGTATTCGAGCGCAGCCCCGAGGTTTATTCGTCGGTTGCCGAAATCGCCTGGAAGGAATCCCAATGCTGCAGTTGGGCCACCTTTCAGGTCGAACTCCCGCCGGGTGACGACCCGATCAAGTGGCACGAACGCTCAGACCGGGAGGAAGGAATGGCGTTGTTCGGTGACGCTCTAGCGGACTTATCCCAGCGGGACGACGCAGTGCCGCAGGTTGATTAACGCCTGCCCTGGGCTCCCTGATTCACCGAGTGTAGAAGCTGACGGATTGTGTGGCAAATCGTCTGGCGCAATGGCGTCGTAGTCAGCCGTTCGACGACGGGCCGCCCACTGGGTGTGCGGTCGACTCAATTTGTACCCGGCACATCCGTCCCGTGACCCACAGTATTTTTGTGCACGAGGTTGTATTACCCGGTGGTATGTCTCAAGAGACACAACCGTTTAGCGACGTTGGGGAAGCCGACGTCACTCGGGCGATCGGGCAGGAGTGGACTGAGGAATTCATGGACTTCTCGGACAGCGACGTAATCATCGTTGGCGGGGGGCCGTCCGGGTTGATGGCTGCCAAAGAACTGTCTGAACGGGGGGTCAAGACGATGGTCGTCGAGAAGAACAACTACCTCGGTGGCGGGTTCTGGTTGGGCGGCTTCTTGATGAACAAAGTGACCGTCCGCGGTCCGGCCGAATCTGTCCTGAACGACCTCGATGTGGACTTCAAGCAGGCCGAAGACACCGAGGGCCTCTACGTCGCCAATGGCCCCGAGGCGTGTTCCGGGCTGATCAAAGCAGCGTGTGACGCCGGTGCAAAGATCCAGAACATGACGGAGTTCACTGATATCGTCATCCGGGAAGACCACCGGGTCGGCGGTATCGTCATGAACTGGACGCCGGTTCACGCACTACCACGGGAAATCACGTGCGTTGACCCCATCGCTGTGGAGGGGAACTTGGTTATCGACGCCACGGGCCACGACGCAGTCGCCGTGTCGAAACTGCACGAGCGAGGTGTCCTTGATGCCCCAGGAATCGATCACGCGTCGACGCACTCGACCGGCATGGATCAGACAGAGGACGATCAGTACGGAGCGCCCGGTCACGACTCGCCCGGCCACGACTCGATGTGGGTCGGCGAGAGCGAAGACGCCGTGGTCGAGCACACTGGCCTGGCCCATCCCGGACTGATCGTGACCGGCATGGCCGTCGCGACGACCTACGGCTTACCCAGGATGGGTCCGACCTTCGGCGCGATGCTGATCTCGGGCAAGCGGGCCGCCCAGGCGGCACTCGACGAACTCGAAATCGACGCAGCCCCGGTGGAAATGACCTCGCGTGCAGCGGGCGCGGACTGAGCTGCGTCACCACATGGTCACGGAGGTCTCACTCTATCGCGCTCC
>CAZKGF010000309.1:0-2510 GCA_964552115.1 uncultured Halobacteriales archaeon | reverse complement strand
GTCCGTTGACAGTGACCACATTCTACCTATGGAGATACCAAAGACAGATGGCCCCCGATATCTCTAAGAAATTGAATCCCTCGTTCGGAGTGCACAGCCCGCGAATTAGTGGAGCAGATACGCGAACATCGACTTCGAAGAGATCGTTCCCCGGAGGTTGGTCAGAGTGAGCAAGTACGGTGATTCGCTCACGGCTAGCGAACTCGTCGTGAAAACGGTCGCGGACGAAATGGATGTGGCACCGACGAAATTGGACCCGTTATACGATGTCATTGACCCCGATTGCCT
Organism: uncultured Halobacteriales archaeon; assembly: GCA_964552115.1. GTDB lineage: Archaea > Halobacteriota > Halobacteria > Halobacteriales > Haloarculaceae > CAZKGF01. The sequence continues at coordinate 2,222 of CAZKGF010000309.1, read as the reverse complement.
CAACAGGATCTTCCGCGAAGCGACGCCGACAGCGGGGCACGATTCAATTCAGGTACAATTCACCTATCACAGTTGTGAAGTGATAGTCACAGGGGGCGAAGTGGATGTCACTCCCCTCGATGACGGACCTTCACAGTCAAGAACCATCGGTTTCGCCTCAGACTCCAATCGAGCTTCTGAATCTCCCGACTGACCCCTAGCCGTTCTAATCGGTAGGATTCCATCTTACCTTGATGCGATCATCGTCGGTTTCGGCCAACCGAGACGCACCCTCCGTCCATCTTATCGTTAAGATATTAACACTAAAAACTATCTCCTTTGACCATGAGGAATCTAACTTGCGAAGATGTCGTCCCCGACGATAGACGATCTCGTCCGAACCCTGGCGAATCGTCGCCGCCGAACGGTAGTACGGTGTTTAGCTTCCCTCTCGCCCCCCATAACCGTGAGTGAACTCTCCGAGGCTGTAAGGGAATACGAGGATGCTTACCTATTAGGGGAGGACTATGAGTTGGAGACCGCCCTCTATCATCACCAACTGCCCACGCTCGCCGAGGCGGAGATCGTGTCCATAGACGATGAGGCGGGTATGGTCGAACCGAGCGATGCCTTCACTACAGCAAAGCAGGCGATGGAGACTGGCCAGATCGAAATCGTATGCAACGACTGTGGGTTGGAGCAGACCGACTCCGTAGTCGGCCAAGAGTGTGAGGGCTGCGGGTCGCCCCTTGTTTCCTGGCGAGGCGAACAGTCTTGAAACGGCCATCCATGCGCAATCGTTCGGTTCTCTCCAGCGGAATCCCGTCTGCGGAGCGCATCCTCAATATTCAGCAGCCAGTCCCGAACCTAATATCCCATTGTTAGAATTCGTCTGCTGAACAGAGGGCGCATATCTGGCACGGAGTATCGGCTCGAACCCGCCGGTCACTGTATCCGCATAATGATCGAGTAGTTCCACTCTTAGCCTGGGAAACAAACTGTTGAAATTGGCAGCGCAGACTACTTCCTGAGGCCTCGTCTTTATTCGCCTTGACCACCCAATACCGATGGCGACCATCGACGGGACGAATGTGTCCCAACCACCGTCGATGGTCGCCACCCGTTCATAACTACCGCTGCTGTGGTTAACGAGGCGTCTCTGCCCACCATTTCGAGATACCGGATTCCGAGAGACCGCTGCTAGATGGTGTCCACCGTATCACTCTGGTTTGGGTGGGAGACGCACGATGGTGAACCAGAACTCCTCGAACGTGTCGACGAGTTGGAGAAAGTCGGCGGCCGTCACCGGCTTCGTGATGTACGCGTTCGAGTTCAGCTCGTAACTCTCGACGATGTCGTCTTTCGACTCGGAGCTCGTGAGGATGATCACCGGCAACGTCTGGAGCTCGTCGTCGTTCCTGATCTCCTGTAGGACCTCGTGCCCGTCGATCTTGGGGAGGTTCAGGTCGAGCAGTACGATGTCCGGTCGCGGCGCATCCTCGTGTTCACCCCGCCGAAAGAGGAAGTCGAGGGCAGCCTCGCCGTCCATCACCACGTGGAGGGTGTTGTTGATGCAGCCGTCCTCGAACGCCATCTCCGTGAGCCTGACGTCGCCAGGATTGTCCTCGACGAGCAGAATATCGATCGGATCGCCGTCGCGGTGGTTAGTCATCGCTCCATCCAGGTCGAGTGCTGGCAAAGGCCCTTCGTTTAGCCACCCGCTCGCCCCTCCAGCGGGATGGTGAACGAGAACGTCGACCCCTCGCCGGGGTTTGAGTCCACCCAGATGTCGCCACCGTGGCGCTCGACGATCTTCTTACACAGGGCCAATCCGATCCCCGTCCCGGGATATTCCCCCGCGTTGTGGAGCCGGGTGAACACCTCGAAGATCTGGTCCGCGTACGCGGAATCGATCCCGATGCCGTTGTCCGCCACGCTGAACCGGCACATCCGATTCTGCCGGGTAGCACTGATCTCGATCCGCGGTGTCGCATCCCCCCGGTACTTGATGGCGTTCGAGACGAGGTTCTGGAACACCTGTTCGAGCTGGTTCTCGTCGGCTTCCACGGTCGGCAGCTCACCGACGTCGATCTCGGCATCGGCCTCCTGGATTTGCACCCGGAGGTTATCCAGCGCGTTCTCGACGACCGTCTCGGCGTCCGTGGGCTCGAGTGGTTCGGCGTCCGAGTCGAGCCGGGAGTACGCGAGCAAGCCTCTGACCATCTCCCGCATCCGGGCCGCTC
>CAZKGF010000308.1:0-2511 GCA_964552115.1 uncultured Halobacteriales archaeon | reverse complement strand
GGCCGGCAAGGTAGTCGTCGATCCCGACGAGGAAACGCGCTCTGACGCGAGCGAGGCACGCGACGTCGACGAGATCGAGGAGGCCGTCGAGACGGCCGATGGAACGCCGATCGAAGTGGCGGCGAACGTCGGCCGGCCGGTCGAACTCGACGGCGCCCGAGAGCACGGCGCCGACGGCATCGGTCTCTTTCGCACCGAGTTCCTCTACGTCAATCGCGAGGCGCCGCCTGACGAGGACGAGCAGTTCGAGGCCTATCGAGAGGCCCTCCGGACGTTCCCAGACGAGCGCGTCGTGGTGCGGACCGCCGACGTTGGCGGCGATAAGCCGATTCCGTATCTCGACGCGCCCGAAGAGGAAAACCCCTTCCTCGGCGAGCGCGGTATCCGGCGATCACTCGGACCCGACGCCGACCTGTTCGACACCCAACTTCGAGCGCTACTGCGCGCTGCTGGTTGGGCCGAGTCGACAGACGATCCGACTGGCGCCCTCGCCGTGATGTTCCCGATGGTCGCCGACGTCGCCGAACTCGACGCCGCACTCGAACGGATCGAGGCAGTCATTGACGTGCTCGACGACGAGGGTGACGCCTTCGCCAGGCCGGAACTCGGCGTGATGATTGAAACGCCCGCGGCGGCCCGGATGGCCGAAGCATTCGCCAGTCGGGTCGACTTCCTCAGCATCGGCACCAACGACCTCACACAGTACGTGATGGCCGCCGACCGCGACAACGAGCGCGTGGCGTCGCTCCACGATCCCCTGCATCCGCCGGTGCTCCGTACGATCCGGGACACCGTCGAGGGTGGACACGCTGGCGACGCATGGGTCGGTATGTGTGGTGAGATGGCAGGGAACGTCGACGTCACGGAATTGCTCATTGGATTGGGGATCGACGAATTGAGCATGAGTGCCGTGCGGGTCCCGGCGGTGAAAGGACGGGTTCGTGAAGTCGATCGGGAACGAGCGGAATCACTGGCGGAGCGCGTTCTCCAAATGGAGTCGCGCTCGGGCGTTCGGGACCATCTCGGTCTCGAGACGTGAGCGATAGTTCCGGATCGGGGTGCCGGTTCTCTCAGTCGTCAGCCTCGACGGAGAGCACCGGGCCCGGCGTCGCGTCGACGAGCACCTCGAATTCTTCATCTGGGGCCTCGAGATCGACTGCGTAGACGTAGGCCCCGTGAATCCGGTGGAGGTCAACCGAGGTCACGTTCGCGTTCGCCGGGACCGTTTCGGGCCCGTAGGTCGCGTTCGTGGCGATGGTGACCGCGTCAGCGGCCGAGCGGAGGTCGACGTTCGTCGCGTTCACGGCCTCCTCGTCGTCACCGAAGAGCCCGTCGAAAAAGCCTCCATCGTCCCGCTCTTCGAACTCCCCGCCGTCTTCAGCCGGTCTGACAGTCAGAATCCGAGGTTCGTTTGCGTCGACGAGGACTTCGGTGTAGGTGCCGTTTTGCTCGAGGACGGTCACGTCGTAGGCGGAGATTCCGTTCACGTCCTCCTGTTCGAGGGCAATCGACGTCCCGTTCGTTTCGTTCTCGGCCATCTGCAGGGCCTCGACGACGGACACGCCTTCGTCAGTGTCGTTGGCCTGCAGAACGGTGTCTCCCGTCAGGCGAACGTCCCCATCGGTTCCGTGCGATCCAGCAGTGGCTGCCGCGCCGGTCGTCGCTCCCGCCAGTCCAATCGTCAAGAGGACGGCGAGACCGACGACGTGGAGCGATCGATCGTGCATGCAACCAGTGCGTTACAGTGTGGAGTGGATAGCCGGAAGGCCGGCAACAGCAACCGCTTTTCCGGTCGATTGCACATCGCTCTAGTCGTCGTATTCACCCGCGGGGTCTACCATATCGTCTCGTTTGTGGCGAGTTTCGTGGAGGACCCAGAGGGGTTTCGAACCTCGGTTCTCCGAATGAGTGATTCGCACTATCAGTCACTTGGACCACCCAGGGAACGATCAATTCGTCCGTGATCAATCCGGTTGACTCATACGTATTTACAAAACACACCGAACTGCTTGTCCGTGGATGAAGTCACGGGTTTCCTCTGTTCAGTGAATAGTGGGCCGTACCAAAGCCTTCCTGGTCAACTGCCTCTTTGAAACGTTGAACTGGATCGTGTCTGTGGCAAGTCAAACCTTCTGATCAACAGTACCAAGTCAATGGGTAATGCAATACACATCTAACGTCGCAGACACTACGTCATGGAGGGTTCTGACAAGTACTGGACACGGATTAAGAATCTGCTGAGCTTGGCGATATTGTCGTTCGTCTCGTACCTCATAGCGCATATGACCCGTGTTCCACGGAACGTCGAATTAACTTTCTCTGCCTATCCAATCACGACAACATTGGCAGCGATATTTGGCTTCACCATCTTGCTAGGACCAGTCCCGCTGTGTTATTTCATCAGCATGGACATGCGGGAGCGAGCGAAGGACGATCCGCAAGTTTCCCAGCGACACTGGATTACGGTCGGAATCTTTGCATGGATTACCGCCGGACTGTATCCCCTATGGT
>CAZKGF010000307.1:0-2548 GCA_964552115.1 uncultured Halobacteriales archaeon | reverse complement strand
TCTTCGTGAACGAGGGCGACAGTTTCCGCCTGGCCTACCACGGCCGACTCGACGATGCGTTGAATCCCGACGACGAACCGGCCGAGCGGGAGATGGCCGGCCACGTCGATACGGTGCTTGCTGGGGGCTCGGTCGACGTCGACGACCGGCCGTCCCGCGGCTGTTCGATCAAGTGGCGCGAGGGTAACGAACCCGATTACTGGTGAGGCTGGCACGGGTCCAAACCGTTTAGTTTCTGCCGGCGGTCCTGTTGGCAGTGAAGCGATCGCTCGGCTTCGTGGCACTCGCAATCGCGGCTGGCTGTGCCATCGCGGCGTCGTGGATGCCATCGCTCGGTCTGAGCGGCACCGTCGGGGGCGTCGCCGTCTCGCTGTTGCTGGAAAAGGGCGCGCTGGCGGTGGCGACCCTGGCCGCTGGCGTCGGCGTTTACCTGCTCCTCCGGGCGTGGCTCGTCGACGGCGCGGTCTCGCGCCGACGCGGCCACGACCTCGGCAACGTCTTGCGACTCTCGATGGGACTGGCGACCACCATCGCCCTGCTCGGCGTGCTCACCGAACAGTGGCTGGGCGTCCTGCTGTCGCTCGGTGTCGTCGGCTTCGCGATCACGTTCGCACTCCAGCAGCCGCTCTTCTCGCTCCTCGGCTGGATCTACATCGTCGTCAAGCGGCCCTACCAGGTCGGCGACCGCGTCGCCATCGAGGGGTCGAAGGGCGACGTCGTCGACACGGACTTTCTGGTGACGACGCTGTGGGAGATCAACGGCGAACTCGTCTCCTCGAACCAGCCCTCCGGACGGATCATCACGCTGCCCAACAGCGTGGTGCTGTCCTCCCACGTCAAAAACTACACGCGCGAGGAGTTCCCCTACGTCTGGAACGAGTTGACGGTCCAGGTCGCCTACGAGACCGACCTCGACTACGCTCGCGAGACGATGGCCGAGGTCGCCGACGATTACATCGGTGACCAGATGGCCAGCCGCATCGCCGACTACCGGGAGCGCCTCGCGGAGACGCCGGTCGAACTAGAAGTGCAGGACCGGCCAACGGTCAACGTGGTTCAGGAGGAGTCCTGGGTCGAACTGCGCCTGCGCTATCTCGTCGACCCGCGCCGTGGCCAACGCGTCCGTAACGTCCTCTACGAGCGGATTATCACGCGATTCAACGAGGAACCGGACCGGTTCAAGTTCCCCGTCAGTCGAAATCGGTGACCCGCGGCCGACGCTTAAGGGTCGCCCCCCGTTCGAAGGTATCGTCGCATGGCAACCGACAGACAGCGCCGGGATAATGTTCCGTCCGTCGGTAGCTCTACAGCCGGTGTGTCGATCGACCGTCGACCACGGCTTCGTCTCTCGTTTTCAAGTCTTCATTCCGCGGTGGTACAGGCCTCTCCCCGCAACTGAGTTTCGTCGAGGTCACCGCACCACGCGAACGTCCCGAATTTCGGTGGTGCGGACCCCTCCATCGGATGGATGCGCTGGACTGAACACACCAGACAGTCAGCGTCGCCCTCGTCCTGGATCTCATACTTCTCCCACGACCCGCCGTCGACGCGGGCAACCGCCGCATACTGTCCCGGTTCGTCGTCCCAGGTACAATTCACGAGTCGCATCCCGCTCGCATAGTCGGGTGGGCTAGCCGGAACCGTATACCGACCGCTGTGAACGGTTTTGCCTCCCCGTTCGACCCGAATATCGAACTGGTGTGTCGAGTCCGGGTCGTGATTCTCGAGGACTACTGCACCCAGTCTGACCGATCCACCGATGATGTTAGTCAGGGTTTGACAGCCACCCAGGCTAACGACGGCGGGGACGCTGACGGCGCCGAGGAAATCACGTCGCCTCATCTCTTAGCGGGTTGCAATCGAATGCAGCGGCGCGGCGATTCAGCGCGGTTGGCACCGATCGCTACCGTTTGCTCACCGGGCACGTTCGAATCGTGGACCCGGTGTGATGTCAACTTTGTCTCTCAATGATAGAACTGGATGTCGGTTGGGGCGGCATCGAAGCTATTGAGGTGGATCGCCAGGAGTCCCCGGGTTTCGTCGGGTGGTATGCATACAGCTGTAGAGCAGCCCCAGACCTAAGGCGACGCCACACTCAGGGCCGGTATGGACGGTCCACCAATCGACGGCGGCCCCGCAGAAACCCAGAAACGCCTCGCCACCACGCTGGCGCCGGCTCGCGACGAGGTGATCCGATCGATGGACGAGCGCGCCGACCGCGAGGGCTTCCCGACCGTCGGCCCCGTCATCGGCGGCTGGCTCCGCCTGCTCGCCCGCGCCGTCGACGCCGAGCGCGTCTTCGAGTTCGGCTCCGGCTATGGCTACTCCGCCTACTGGATGGCGCCGGCACTGCCCGACGACGGCGACATCGTCCTCACCGAAATCGACGCCGACGAACTGGACGACGCCAGGGACAACCTCGCTGCGGGTGGCTACGACCACCTCGCCCACTTCGAACACGGCGACGCCATCGAGACCGTCGACGAGTACGATGGCCCCTTCGACGTCGTCCTGATCGACAACGAGAAGGAGCGCTACGCGGAGGCCT
>CAZKGF010000306.1:0-2554 GCA_964552115.1 uncultured Halobacteriales archaeon | reverse complement strand
CCCCAGGCGTTCGGCATGCTCCGCGAGCGAGATATCGAGGTCGCCCGACCCGATCTCACCTTGGCCACTGTCGACCATATCGTTCCCACGGCCGATCAAAGCCGACCCTACGGCGACGACGCAGCCGAGGAGATGATGCGCGAACTCGAGGAAAACGTCCGTGAGACCGGGATCGAATTTCTCGATCCTACCTCGGGCGACCAGGGGATTGTCCACGTCGTCGGCCCCGAACAGGGAGCCACACAACCGGGTAAGACGATCGTCTGCGGGGACTCGCACACGTCGACGCACGGTGCCTTCGGCGCGTTGGCCTTCGGCATCGGGACATCCCAGATCCGTGATGTCCTCGCCACTCAGACGATCGCGATGGACAAACAGGACGTCCGCAAGATCGAAGTTACGGGCGAACTCGGCCCTGGCGTCGAAGCCAAGGACATCATCCTCGAAATCATCCGCCGTTTGGGGACCGAGGGTGGCGTCGGCTACGTGTACGAATACGCCGGTGAGGCAGTCGAATATCTCGGGATGGAAGGCCGCATGTCCATCTGCAATATGACGATCGAGGGTGGGGCCCGCGCGGGCTACGTCAATCCCGACGAGACTACCTATGCGTGGCTTCGCGAGACCGATCGGTTTGCGGACGATCCGGCCGCATTCGAGGAACTCAAACCTTACTGGGAGTCGATCAGGAGTGACGACGACGCGACCTACGACGACGTGGTCACGATCGATGGATCGGCGCTCGAGCCGATCGTCACGTGGGGCACAACCCCCGGCCAGGGTGTTTCTATTACGGAGCCGATTCCCGCACCCGACGAGCTCTCCGAGGACAAGCGCGAGACCGCTCGCCGCGCCCAAGAACACATGCGGGTCGAGCCCGGCGACACCATGGCAGGATACGACATCGACGTGGCGTTTCTTGGCTCGTGTACGAACGCTCGCCTGCCCGATCTCCGTCGGGCAGCAAAGATCGTCAAGGGGCGTGAGGTCCACCCCGACGTCCGCGCGATGGTGGTTCCGGGAAGTCAGCGCGTCCAGTCGGCTGCCGAAGCCGAGGGCCTAGATGACGTCTTCCGTTCGGCCGGCTTCCGATGGCGAAACGCCGGGTGTTCGATGTGCCTTGGCATGAACGAAGACAAACTCCAAGGCGACGAGGCTTGTGCGTCGTCGTCGAACCGTAACTTCGTCGGTCGACAGGGGAGTAAGGAAGGCCGGACCGTCCTGATGAACCCCCAGATGGTGGCCGCCGCGGCCATCACTGGCGAAGTAACCGACGTCCGCGAACTTTCGGAGGTGGTCACCGTATGAGCGATGTCGAAATTCCAGAGGTCACAGAAGTTGTCGGGACCGGTCTCCCGATTCGGGGAAACGACATCGACACCGACCAGATCATTCCGGCACGGTTCATGAAGGTCGTCACCTTCGACGGCCTCGGCGAATTCGCCTTCTTCGACAAACGCTTCGATGACGAAGACAACCCAAAAGACCACCCGATGAACGAGGATCGGTTCCAGGACGCAAACATCCTCGTCGTCAACAACAATTTCGGTTGTGGCTCCTCCCGTGAACACGCCCCACAGGCGCTCCAGCGCTGGGGGATCGACGCCCTGATCGGTGAAGGGTTTGCGGAGATATTCAAGGGAAACTGCCTCGCGCTCGGGATGCCGACCGTGACGGCCGATCACGAGACGATCAACGACCTCCAACAGTGGGTCGACGACAATCCGGAGGGCAAGATCGAAATCGACGTTCCGGCTGAGACCGTCCGATACGGCGGCCAAGAGATCGGCGTGACGGTGGATGAAGGCCAACGAAAGGCACTCGTTGACGGTATCTGGGATACCACCGCTCTCATGAAAGCTAACGCACAATCGATCGAAGAGACGGCTGCAAACCTCCCGTACCTCCGCGTCTAGGACCACCCGGACACGAGATCCACAGGCCGGTGCGTTTTTTACGGGGATTCCCGATCAGGAGGTATGGTAGTTCCCGCACACCTCGGATTCGAACATCCGAACTTGCTTTGGCTCGTACTCGTCGGGATCGGTGCCTTCGTAATCGGACTCGGAGTGAACTTGTACCGGTCTCGCCGTGAATCTGCGGAGCCGACGCCGACCGACGAGCGCCAGCCGGAGGAGTACTGACCGGGCCAGCGGCCTCCTGACTTTCCGTTCTGTGATGCGTGATCACCCACGACCGAAGCCCTCATAGCACGGCCCCGCCCATCCACCGCCATGACCCACGAACTCGTCGTGATTCCGGGAGACGGAATCGGACGGGAGGTACTCCCGGCTGCCGTTCGGGTGCTCGAGACAGTCGACGTGGAGTTTGAGTATACGGAACACGAGGCTGGCGACGCCGTCCGCGACGCGCGGGGTGAAGCGCTCCCGTCTGAGACGCGTCGGGCGGTCGAAGACGCCGATGCAACGTTGTTCGGTGCCGTCGGCGAGAGCGCTGCAGACGTTATTCTCCCCCTTCGAGGGGTCGTCGGCTCGTACGCAAACGTCCGTCCAGCCCGCACGTATCCCGGTCTCGAAGCCCTCCAACCGGAGGC
>CAZKGF010000305.1:0-2573 GCA_964552115.1 uncultured Halobacteriales archaeon | reverse complement strand
GAGACCCAGGGCATACTGGACCACGCGCGCGCCCAGATTGACGGTGACGATCCGACTGATTACATGCCCTCGCGCCCACTCGAAGCCGAATTAGATGCGATCTCTCGGGTTGGCTACTTCGCCGAATACGCGGAGTGTCCGCTGCACGTGGTTCACGTTTCGAGCGGGAGTGGCGCCCGAGTGGGAGCGCGGTTTGGTTCGCGCGCGAACGTCCCGGTCACGCTCGAAACCTGCCCCCACTATCTCGCCTTTTCGCGGGCAGACGTCGCCGAGCAGGGCCCGTTTCTCAAGGTCAATCCCAGCCTAAAGTCACAGTCCGAAGTCGAGCGGCTATGGGATTGCGTTCAGGATGGGACGATCGACCTGGTGGCCAGCGAACACTTTCCGACCTATCGCGAGGACCGCGAACGGGGATGGGACGACATTTGGGAGCCCTACGCCGGCCTGCCCGGCATCGAGACGATGCTCGAATTCCTCGCGAGCGAAGGGGTGGCCGAGGGGCGGTTGACTTGGCCGCGCCTGTGTGAACTCGTCTGTGCCAGACCGGCGGCCGAGGCCGGGATCTTCCCACAGAAAGGGCTCTTGCGGGCAGGGAGCGACGCCGACATCGTCTTGCTCCGCGATGAATCCTGGACGGTGTCGGCCGAGGACCTGGCCTACGTCGGTGGCTGGACGCCGTACGAAGGGCGGGAGTGGCAGTACCGGGTCGACACCGTCATCGCCGGCGGGTCGGTGGCGGCCCGCGACCACGACGTCCTGGCCGACCCCGGAGACGGTCGCTTTTTGGAACGCGGTCCGGCCCTGGCTTGAATCGGCCTGCTGCGGATCCCTTTTATGTCGCCCGCGAGTCTGGTTTGGATATGACGATGGCCGAAGTCTCCACACTGGAGTGTACCCTGTGTGGAGAAACGTACGACCCCGAGCAGATCATCTACACGTGTCCCGAACACGAGGGCGTCAAGGGCATTTTAGACGTACAATACGATTACGACGCCGTCCGTGATGCCTTCGAAGCACCACTCGATGGCCGGATCGATACCCAGTGGAAATACGAGGCGTTTCTCCCGGTCGCCGCCGAGGCCGAACCGGTCACGCTGAACGAAGGAGGAACGGACCTCTTCGAGGCGCCAACATTGAGTGCCGAACTGGGCGTTGAGACCCTCGTCAAGGACGACGGCCGCAATCCAACGGGTTGTTTCAAAGACCGCGCAAGTTCGGTCTCCGTGACGAAAGCCCGCCACGCCGGCCGCGACATCATCACCTGTGCGTCGACGGGCAACGCCGCGGCATCGCTGTCGGGCTACGCCGCCCGGGGCGGCCTGGACTGTCGGATTTTCGTGCCTGGCTCGGCCCCGCCAGGCAAACTCGCCCAACCGCTCGTCTACGGAGCCGACGTGTTGGCCGTCGAAGGATCCTACGACGAAGCATACGACCTCAGTGTCGCCGTTACCGATGAATACGGCTGGTACAACCGCAACGCAGCGATCAATCCGTTCCAGGTAGAGGGCAAACGAACCGCCGGCCTCGAACTGGGCGAACAGTCCGTCGTCCGGGGGCACGTGCCCGATTGGTTCGTTTTCTCGATGGGTGATGGCTGTACGATTGCGGGTGCCTGGAAGGGTGTCAAGGAGTTTTACGACCTGGGCTATATCGACGAGCACCCGAAGATGCTTGGCGTCCAGGCAGCGGGTGCCTCTGCCATTCACGACGCCTTCCACGAACACGATGATATCTCCGAACTCGCGGACACGCTCGCCGATTCGATCGCCGTCGGCCGGCCGCGAAACACCCTCAAGGCGTGTCGGGCCCTCGAAGACAGCGGGGGGACGTCAGTCCTCGTCACTGACGAGGCGATTCTGGACGGCGAGCGAACCCTGGGTAGTACGGAAGGCATCTACGCCGAACCCGCTGCCGCTGCCCCGGTAGCCGGGGTCAGGACGGCCATCGACCAGGGAATTATCGAGGAAGGGGAGACGGTCGCCATTTGCTCGACGGGCTTCGGGTTGAAAGATACCGAGAGCGCGACCGAAGCAACATCGGGTGTCGAACACATCGAGCCCGATATTGCCGAAGTCGAGCGGCTGTACGGCACCGCCGAAGAGGCCGCCGCGCAGGATTGATCGATTACGTGTATCCGTCGGCGAACTCGTCGATCATTAGCCGCGGATCGTCGCCGAGGGGATAGAGAATTGGGCACTGACACCCGTTTTCGGCGTATTCGGCGACTTTTTGTCGACACTGTTCGGGTGAGCCACTGGCCGTCAGTTTGTGAACGACGTCGTCGGGGATCAGGTGCATTCCCTCCTGAATGTCTGCTTTGTCGGCCGGCCATCCACCGATCGCGTCGCCAACCTCGTCGATGAGATCCTGGCTGACACCACTGGCCTTCATGATGTGGGGCTGCTGGCCGAGATACTGGGTAATCAATTCTCTAGCGTTGTCGAGGGCTTGCTCCGTGTCGTGGTCCATCGAACAGACGATCAGTTGGGGACGGTCGATGTCAGCCAGTGTGCGCCCGCCCCGCTCGGCGCCCGTTTCGAGGGCGTCGAGGGCCTGCTGGTTGTATTCGGGGC
>CAZKGF010000304.1:0-2617 GCA_964552115.1 uncultured Halobacteriales archaeon | reverse complement strand
GTCGGCGGGCTGGTCGCAGGAGTGGCCTTTGCCGGACTTAATAATCCAGGGTTCGGTATCAGGTACGTCATCCTTACAGTCGGCGTGACCGTCGGATTCGTGGCATTTGGTGCACTGGTGTATCGTGGCACGGATCGACCGGTTTCGGCACTGGATCTACACTGGCCAGGGCTCCGAGACATTGGGCTAGTTGTCGGTGGCTTCATCGCCCTCCAAGCGTTGTTGTTCGCGATCAACCACCTCGCGGTCACATTCGACATACCGTTCGCACCGAGTCAGGTCCAACGTCAGGCCGAACAGATGGCCAACCCGTCGTTCGTGTTGGCATTGATACCTCTCTCGTTCCTCGCAATCGCTCCCGCGGAAGAACTCGTCTATCGTAACATCGTCCAACGTGACCTCTACGACTCGATCGGACGGTTTCCAGCAGTAATCGCAACGAGCGGCATCTTTGCCAGCATCCACATCTTTCAATACGCCTCGCAGCGACCGGCTGCGACGCTCGTCTCCCTCGTCGTCGTGTTCATTCTCTCGCTCGTCCTCGGAGCCGTATATGAGCGGTCTGACAACCTTATCGTCCCGGTCCTGCTCCATGGAACCTTCAATGCGTTCTCGTTTTGGCAGATCTACGTCACCGTAACCGGGTAAGACTGCATCCGCTGTCGGACAGTCGTCTGACTGACGTTTTTGGGCTATCATTCGTACATCATGGTATGCCCACCCGGTTCACCGTCGTCTGTGACGACGACTGCGCCCGGGCGATCGAGGACCTCGCTCAGGAGTATGAGATTACCGAAGAGGAAGTCCTCCGACAGCTCATTGACCTGGGCATCGAAGAGATCGAAGAAGCGCCGGCGTGAGGAATGGTCTGGCGATACGGCGCCCGAACCGCACAGGTTCAAGCCGGATTCTTGCGGCTCAAATCGCTCCCACAAATCGGGCAGCGATCGTGACGTTCGTCGAACTCTCTGCCACAGCCCGCACATTGGAACAGCCATTCACGCTGCTCGGTGATTCCTTCTCGGGCGATGACTTCGACATCGAGGTCGAGTTTTTCCGCCACATTTTGCATCGCGTAGTCGTCGGTCACGAGACGGGCATCGAGTTCGAACGCGGTCGCGATCAAGCGGATATCGGTCCGGGAGAGCGTGTCGGCGTCACCCGTCTCTCGTGCCGCCCGCTCCACCCGTTCGACTGTCTCCGCATCGGGAATGTGAAGGTGCATCCCCGATCCTTCGAGGGCGTCGAACCGGTAGGCACTCTCGTCCTCCAGTTCCTCACGAACCATCGGGACGGTCGCGACTGGCTCGTCGGTATGATACTCGTCGATGAACGCAGACGAATCCAAAACGTGCATAGAGTGAGTACGCTACCGTTCGACGATCATGTGGTCCTTCACCGCCTGAACCCGGTTTACCGGGATCAGGAGGCGGCCGGCGCCGTTGCGCTCGAATTCCGTATCTGCGGTCGACTCGTTGGGTTCGATGACGAGGTGCTCGAGGCGCCCGCTATCTAGATCCATCGTTATGTTGTACAACATACCGAGCTCGGCACCATCCGAGCCCATGACGTCCTTCCCCGAGAGGTTCTCGGCGAGTATTTCGGCCATGCCCGCCATACCGAGTCCGCGACTATAAACGCCACGGGCCGTCAGACGTGGGGCTGACGGTATACACTCCACTCGGTAGTTCAATTGAACAACGACGTGTTTAACTGCAGCGCCCGGTAGCGTACGAACAAGCTTCTAAGAGGTAAGCTGGGATGGCAGACACTGAGACCGACGCGGTACCGGCGTCACTCCGGACGCCGATCGTTGCTGTTCTCGGTCACGTCGACCACGGAAAAACGAGTCTCCTCGACGAAATCCGCGGCTCCGCGGTGAGTGAGGGAGAAGCGGGCGCCATCACCCAACATATCGGGTCCACCGAGGTACCCCTCGACATCATCGGTGACATCGCAGGCGAACTCATCGATCCCGACGATTTCGACCTCCCTGGTCTCCTCTTCATCGATACGCCAGGCCACCATAGTTTCTCGACGCTTCGATCACGCGGTGGGGCCCTGGCCGACATCGCCATTCTGGTCGTCGACGTCAACGATGGTTTCCAACCCCAAACCCACGAGGCGGTCGACATCCTCCGGCGGACTTCCACCCCATTTGTCGTCGCCGCCAACAAAATCGACACAATTCCCGGCTGGCGGTCGGAACCGGGTCGGCCTGCGCAAGCGGCGATCGATTCGCAGTCGGATCGCGTCCAATCAGCGGTCACAGAGAAACTCTACGAGCTCATCGGCCAGCTCTCCGATGCAGACTTCTCAGCCGACGTATACTGGCAGGTCCAGGATTTCCAGAAAAACGTCGGCGTCGTCCCCGTCTCGGCGGAAACAGGAGAGGGGATCCCGGATCTCTTGACGGTTCTCATGGGACTCTCACAGCGATATATGAAGTCCGCAATGGAGATCGATACGGAGGGCCCGGCCGCTGGGACAGTGCTCGAGGTCACGGATACACAAGGGTTTGGCGCGACGATCGATGCCGTGATTTACGATGGTCGAATCACCGAGGACGATCGCATTATCGTGGGTGGGATTCGCGGGCCGATTGTAACCGAGGTTC
>CAZKGF010000303.1:0-2624 GCA_964552115.1 uncultured Halobacteriales archaeon | reverse complement strand
TCGTTGTCTGGGGCCTGGTCGGGCTGGCCATCGAGATTGTGACGCTCATCGGCCTTTCCATCCCCCTCCTGGCGCAGTTTTTGGCTACATTTGGGCTTCTCCTCGGTGCCTACATCGGGTCGAATGTGCTCCAGGACGCGATCAACCGATTCAGTAAGGGCAACGATCGGGTGACCGACCATCAAACGGAGATCATGCATCGTGTCGGCCAACTGGGGTTAGTCTCGGTGGCGATCGCCGGCGTGTTGACGATCTGGGGAATCAACCTCTCCGGGCTCTTAGTTGGCGCAGGCTTCCTCGGTATCGTGGTCGGCCTCGCGGCGAGACAGACACTCGGTTCGATGATCGCTGGCTTCGTGCTGATGTTCTCACGTCCGTTTACGATCGGAGATTGGGTCGAGATTGGTGGCCAGGAAGGGATTGTCACGGACATTACCATATTCAACACGCGTCTGGAGAATTTCGACGGCGAGTTCGTGGTGATTCCGAACGATACCGTCAACAATAGCGCGCTTACGAACCGATCCCAAAAGGGTCACCTCCGCATTCGCCTTGATGTTGGCATTGACTACGAAGCCGATCCCGAGCACGCTTCAGACGTCATTATCGAGGCCATCAACTCGGTCGACGCAGTCAGTGACGCGCCCCCACCACAGGTCATACCGAAATCGTTCGGTGATTCGGCTGTCGTGCTCGAGATTCGGTTTTGGATCGACCGGCCCACGCCACCGCGGCGCTGGCAGGCAACCGCGGCCGTGGTGACTGCTGTAAAATCGGCCCTCGCCGAGGCTGGCATCACGATTCCCTTTCCCCAACGAGTGGTCTCGGACCGCCCGGAGACTGGTGGATTTCGAGTCCATCACGAAGGAGACCATCCCGGGATCGAAGACGACGAGTGACATCCTCCTCGCCGTGAACGGCGAGGCTTCCCGTACCGAGCGGTGGGATATTTGCTGGTCTACGATCCGGCCTGGTCTCTCGCTGAATTAGATAGGCCGTCAGTAGACGGTCGCTCCGCGCCCGATCTGGGTCTGGTAGACCTTCGCGTCCGTGCCGCGGTCCTCGAACGTCTCGAGCATTGCGAGCCCGATGGAGCGTCGGTCTGAAGCCCGACAGGCCGCAATGACGGCCGGCCCAGCACCACTGATGGTCACCCCCGTTGCACCCGCGTCGAGGGCGGCCGAGCGAACCTCGGCGTACCCGTCGATGAGCTCTGCGCGAGCAGGGGTGACGACCGAATCGAACATGCCCGAACCGACGAGTTCGGGATCGTCCCGGTGCATGCCGGTCGTGAGGCGGGCCGCGTTACCGACAGTTTCGACCAGTTGGCTCACTTTGGCACGCTCGGGGACTACTCGTCTGGCGTCCCGGGTGGAGACGACGATATCCGGGAGGCAGACGACGAGCGGAATCGTTGCGTCAACGGTGGTCACGCCGTCGTCGGTCGCGATTGTAAACCCACCCAGGATTGCCGGTGCGACGTTGTCGTCGTGAGCGTCGCCCGAGACGACTGCTTCACCTTTGGCGGCGATCGGGACCAGTTCGTCCCGGGTATGGCCGCGATCGTATAGTTCGTTGAGGGCGACCGCCGCAGCGGCGGCACTGGCGGCTGATGAACCCAGGCCGGAAGCGGGTCGAACACCTTTGTCGATCTTGATGTGTGCCGGCGCGTCCAAGGCTTCGGCGACGGCCCCTACCGTGTTTTTCTCCGGATCTTCCGGAATGAACTGACTGCCCGACCCGGTCACTTCGATGGTCGTAGCATCGGCCTTTTCAACTCTGAGGACATCCGCCGGGCGTTCTAGTGCGACACCGAACACGTCGAACCCACTGCCCAGGTTCGCACTCGTGGCCGGCGCCCGGACGGTCAGCATAGCCCCGCGTTTCATGAGTGTGGCAAAAAAGGTGCCGGAGCGGGTGACGCGAGGGTTGGGTCCGCAGTACCGGAGTCACAAGGCCTATCCTCACAACCCGAAAATTTCGGGCCAATGATCGGCGTGGTCGGTGGTGGAATCGCTGGCTTGGCCGCCGCGTACCGCCTCCAAGAGCGTGGCTTCGACGTTCGTCTGTTCGAAGCCAGTGACGACATTGGAGGCCTGGCCGCGACGTACGAGACTGCCGGAGATCGGATCGAGAAATTCTACCATCACCTTTCGAAGTCTGAGCAGACGATCGTCGACCTGGCTGGCGAGTTGGGGTTGGGACAGGCCGTGGAGTGGCATGTGGGCAAAAATGCCTATTACGTCGATGGCACGCCACACCCGATGGACACTGCGTGGGAGATCCTTCGGTATCCACACCTGAGTATCTACGACAAGTTTCGTCTCGGAATGATCGTTCTGGGAATCGACGTCCGTGGCGGCATTCCTACCCGGGGGACGTACGACGACTTTCGGTCGTTCGACGATGTTCCAGTGGGAACATTCGTGAAGGAGCACACGACCGAGCGGGTGTTTCAAAACTTCTTCCTCCCGCTCCTGGAGGCGAAATTCGGGGACCGATGGCCGGAGGTGAGTGCTGCGTGGCTGTTGGCTCGCGTCAGATTCCGTGGAGAACGAGACCTCCGGCGCGGTGAGATTCTGGGGTATCTCTCCGGTGGTTTTGGTCGACTTCTCGACGAGCTC
>CAZKGF010000302.1:0-2640 GCA_964552115.1 uncultured Halobacteriales archaeon | reverse complement strand
CACCATCGACCGATGTGCGGGTGTTAATTACCGGGCCTTATCGGACCGGGAGCACGTACATCACCAACCTCCTCGGCAACGCGCCCGATCTGGCCACCGAGATGCATCTGACGAACTTCATGCGAGACTGCCACGGGGAGTACGATCCGGTCGCCGATGAGGAGCAGTACGCCTCGCTCGTCTTCGACACCGCCCGCCGGATTCGGCTTCGAACGGGCCGGACCCTCGATCCCAACGCTGTCATCGACGAGTGTGAGCGCGGCTCAGCCCCCGTTACATACGCAGTTCTCTACGACCTCATAATGCGGCAGTTGATCGAAGAGGACGTCTCGAGTTGGGGCGAAAAGATACAGCTAGTCTGGCGACAAATCCCTGAATTCCTCGACATGTACGATAACGGGAAAGCGTTGTTGATCTTGCGCGATCCGCGTAGCGTCCTGGCGTCGTTCAAACGGTTTACCTACGCTCCGGAGCCGCGATACCTCGGAGCGATTTTCAACACCCTCGACGCGATGCAGAAGGGCCGGGAGTACAAAAGCCGGTTCGACACCGACGAAGTGTCCGTTGTCAGATACGAAGATGTCGTCCGAGAACCGCAGTCGACGGTCGAGTCTATGCTCGAGTTTCTTGGACTGTCGACGGACCACGATCTCCTCTCCCAAGACGGGTGGACTGATCAAAATGGCGACCCTTGGCAGGCCAACAGCGAATTCGATAGCGGGGCTGACTTCGACGTCGATGCTGCAGTCAACCGATGGCAGGGAAACCTCGACCCGTGGGAGGTCGCACTCTGCGAGCGCGTGACGGCTGCGATGATGGAGGTATATGGGTACGAGCGCTCGGACGTGTCGGCCTCGGAATCGGAGTACATCGACGTCATCGAGTCGGACGCCCAGATTCGCTCGTTTTTCGAGACGTGGAGACGAACGGGAGCTGGCGTCCAGCGGTACCCAACTGACCCGACCGACCCGTCGAACTGGGCGGAAAATAACTGATTGCGGGCTACTTCGATGGCGCGTCCTCCTCCATCAGGGCCCGGACCAACTCGAGTTCCCAGGGCTCGTCGATGTCGAATCCGCGTTCTGGGGGGAGTTCGTAGCCGATTGTGCGATCGGTATAGAAACTCTCGTACTCGTGCCACGTCGAGACGGTGGTGACGAAGATTGCCCCGTTCGGATGCTTTAAGGCCTCTACGTCCTGGCTTCGTGGGCTGTCCGTTGGCCAGACGACCCCCAGGTCGAAGTAGTCATAGAGGAACCCGTCTTCGTCCTCGGCGACGGCCCACTGGGGCGGCGCGAGGTATTCGCTCACACCCACGACCGACTCGGCGTCGCTGGCGCGCAACCGTTCGATTGCCCCGTCGATGTCGCCGGCCGTCCTGAGCGGACAGGTGACAGGGAGGAGGCACACGACGTCGAACTCGGTGCCGCAGGTCTCGAACCACTCGAGGGCGTGGGTCACCGTCGGTTCAACCGGCGCGGTGTCCGTGGCGAGTGATGGTGGACGATCGAACGGAACTTTCCCGCCGTGTGCCTCGGCGACCGATTTGATCTTCTCGCTGTCGGTGGATATGATAGTTTCATCCAGGTGCGCGGCGGCGGCGCACTGCTCGATCGTGTGAGCGATCAGCGGCTTTCCGGCCACTTCCCGGATATTCTTCTCGGGAATACGGGTGGACCCGCCTCGCGCTGGAACGATGCCGAGAACTCGCGAGTCCATGGTAGCCGCCTATGAACTACCGATACAATAAAAACAACTGGTTGGCCGCGCTCCGGATGTCGATCTGTGGCTCTCCAGGCGAGTGACGAAAGCTCGTGACAGAGCGGCCACGCCCTCTCAAACGACGGGGAGCGATCCTCAACGGTCTGTATTGTGGTAAGTCACGTCGACCGAACTCGAAGCGACGTCCATCGTTGCAACCGTCGTAATCCCTATCTGGTTGTTGACCGCGACGCCGATGGACTCGACCGCGTCGATCGAGAACGTCTCCTCGTCGAAGACGTAGGTCCACTCGTGATTCGGCTCCTGGAAGTCGAAGTTGTCGTGAAAGTACTCCTCCGTTACGGTTTTGTAAGCTAAATACGGTTGCGGACCGAACGACGGGACCTCCGTTTCGACATGGAGCACGTGCGTGTCGGGCTTCGCTCGTTCGAGCCAAACTTCTAACCGACACGGCTCGATTTCCGGGAGATCTAGCGCCTGACGCATCCCTTCTACGGCCCCACAGTATTCAAAGTCGACGTTCGGGAACTCGTCGGCGACAGTTTCGAGACGGTCGTACGTCCGTTCGATGTCGGGTCGAATGTCGCGGAAGTCGTGATTCGTAAAGGCCAAGACGACTCCCTTGCCAGCCTTGGCCTCCTCGAAGGCCTGCCGAACGTGGCTTTCCTCCAAGAGGTTGTGCCTCGTACCGACGTTGAGGCACCGAGCGATCCACCGACGACACTCACCCCGTGATTGATAGTCGTCGTGTGCGGGGTGATAGGGCTCCCAGGTACGTGGTGCCCGGCGCCAGTCCCCCGTCCGTCCGTTCGCATAATCGAACTGTTCTCGTTCGCTTTGGCTCGGCTCCGTCGCCTGGTTGGCATAGTCGAAGGGGATGTACTGTTCGAGGAACCAGTGGCTGTCCGGACGCAAGGC
>CAZKGF010000301.1:0-2695 GCA_964552115.1 uncultured Halobacteriales archaeon | reverse complement strand
CACTCGTCGAATACGCCGCTCGTGATGGATCGATTGTGCTCGCCGACGATCCCTACGAGGGAGTTCCGATAGTTGCCGGAGATATCCGACTGGAGGACGTGTCTCGGTCCGGAACGGGGGTAGTCCCCAAATAAGATTTAGTCGGGCCCCGAGTGGGATGGGTCGATTTCGTCGGTATCGACCCCCGTTTCAACTTCGCTGATCATGCTACTCGATCGTACGGAAAAAAGCGCCGACCAGGATCACGGTGCAACCAGACGCCTGTCTCGTACTAGTCGATTCGCTCACTCGTCACCGGCGAGGTAATACCGTTTGGCGGTTCCTTTCGGAGGGAGACCTCGTACGTACTGTCGTACCCCATACGGACACCACTGAAGCGAACCGCCTTCAACCCCTACCGATTTACCCCTTATATCCAGTCGGCGAACGTTTCGGACTGTTGACTTCGTTCGAAGTATTCCCGTTGCATTCCAGCGATCGCCTCGGCGAGCGTTTCTCCTGCCTCGAGATGGTCACCGACTCGGGTAATTTTCCAGGCACTCGGCGTCGTGTGGGCGTCGATTCGTGCCTCGAGTGGGGCTAATCGGTTGTCGATCTCTCCCGATGACATTCCAGCGTCGTCGAGTCCGATTCGGGCAGTCTGGAAGATATCCGCATAGATCGTGTCGTGCTCTTGTGTCCGCTCTCCGTCCGCGGTAATCCAGTCCAATTCGGCGTCCAGACCGGATTTAGCGGCCCGATAGAAACTGTCTCGGGCGGCCGTCCACTCCAAGGTCGGAATGGGATGGTCTGTAACGACCAGACCCCGGATCAATCCAGCTGTCAGCGCCTGCAAACTCACGATATCGGCCACCGTTGGCTGTGTCGGCAGTGGGCGATACTCGATTCGGAGTGACTGTTCGTCTCCGGCCCCGGCGACCGGATCCCCCCCGATAACACACCGAATCCATCGCCAGTACGTCGTCCGTTTGTAATCGAATTCCCAGTGGTCAGCGGCAAACGATTCTCGGGGTGAATCGTCGAGCCACTCCCGGAGGAAGGGGGCATAGAGGTCGTCTGCGACCACGCGATCGACCACGGCGGTCGGGTCGGCAATGTCTCGGGGGACTCTGACTTTGGGCGATGGGCTGGCGTTTACTGATTGTTCGAAGACGGCTATCCGGAGTTCGTGGTGGGTTTCATCCAGCAAGGATTGGGGGGAAACGGATTCATCGTAGAGATCTGCCGGAAGAAACGGCGAGTTGGTTGCGAGTGCGAGAAGCGGTCCGAGCGTCCGAACGGCGGCGTTGAAATGCCGGGGAAACTCAGTGGCAGTGGGGATTTGGATATGGGGTTGGATTGAGGTCGCCAGTGACTCGAAGAGGATCGTCGGAAACGAATGGGTAGCCCCGGGAACGTCCAGCAGTATTTGGCCATCAGACCTGGTGAGGGTATCGTTGTCGATCGCACAGTATCGAGGATCCGGCTGCATGTGTTCGGCAACCACGAATCCGTCGTGAGTTTCGTGGGCCGAGAGGTAGGGAACAGCTCCTTCCGTCGGCGGAATCGTCCACATTGCGTCCAAGGCGAGTGAACGGCTCTCTGTCCTGGCGGCCGAGTTAGCTCGCTCGAACGCCGCGTGGATAGCTGCCTGTTGGTTGGCCAGGCCGTCAGCGTCGAATCGATCAGGTGTCGTGTTGAGTTCTGCATTGTGGAGGCCGAGTTCTTTCGTGGCGCCGGCCTCGAAAACGGCCGGGGGAACTCGTTCTAACTCGCCACCCTGGTCCTGGTCGGTGGGCTGTTTGATTCCGTAGACCTCGATTTCGAGGCCCAGCGCATAATCCGGATTATTGCAATCGCCGGCGCGGATTGCTCGTCGGAGCGCCGCTGCCTGGTGTTCCACGCGTTGGCGGAATTGGCCCACAGTAGCGTTTTCGAGCGATCGGGCCGCAAAGTCTGATGGTGAGTTCATGGCAGAGGCTGGACCGACCGGTCTATCGCGTATCCTCCGAATAACGTCCTCAACCGTCCACCGATTCCACCACTAACGGGGCCCCGACAGCTATGCATGCCGACGGCGAGGGACCGGGCCGGCAAAACTCTTGAGTTCGGCCCTCACTCCTCGAGCGTTACTACGAGGACCGGAACTGAGGCGTTCTCGACGACTCGCTCGGTCGTCGAACCGAGCCTGGCAACGCGTTCAGGCCCGCTGTGGCCGTGCGTTCCCATGACCACGAGATCGATATCTGCCTCTCCAACATATGCCTGGATTTCTTTGTGAGGGATGCCTTCGACGAGGTGTGTCTCACACGGCACGTCTGCAGTCGTGACCTGCTTTTCGAGCTCAGTCAGCGCGGTTTCACCGTCTTCCTCGAGGGACGCAGCCACATCGTCTTGTGTCTCTTTCGACGCAGCGAGATAGAGACGACGATCGACCACGTAGAGGCCGTGTATCGTCGCGTTATTGTCGGACGCGATTGCAATCGCGTGCTTGAGAACCCCCACAGTCCCCGGACTCCCATCGGTTGGAACGAGAATGGCGTCGTACATTCTCCCGAGGCAAGACTGGTCGCACGATCCCATAAATTACACGCCGGTCACGCGCCCGGTTCACCCTACCGAGGCCGGTGTCGCCCCTAGAAGTGAGGTTCGCCGTCACCAGTATCGTGTTGACTGGCCGGGTCTTGCTGATCCTCGATCGTTTGGGTGACCCACT
>CAZKGF010000300.1:0-2696 GCA_964552115.1 uncultured Halobacteriales archaeon | reverse complement strand
TTGACGTTCCGGCACTGACGGACGTCGCTCCGGGAACGAACATTCTCGTCTCCGGCCCGGCGATGACTGGCAAGGACACCGCGATTCTCGAAACCCTTGCTGCGGGTCTGGCAGATGGCGACGGCATCGTGGTACTCACCACGAACGGAACCACAAGCGAGCTGCTCGGGGCGTTGGAAAGCCGGGTGGACGACCCGGACTGGTCGCGTGTCAGCGTGATGGACTGTCGTGCCGAAGGGGATCGAGAGGAGCGGACGACCGAAACTGGCGCCTCGGTCCATCACGTCAGCACGCCCGCCGACTTCACAGAACTAGGCGTCGGCATTCTCCGATCGTTCGATGATCTCAAGGCTATGGGAGTCGATAGGGCCCGATTCGGCTTGATGTCGCTATCGACGATGTTGAACTATGCTGACCGCCAGGCCGTCTTCAAGTTCTGTCACGTCATCTCCTCACATCTCGACACGACGGGCTATATTGGCCTCTTCACGGTCGACTCGACGGCACACGACACCCAAATCCTCGAGGTGCTCAGCCAGGCCTTCGACGCGCGGATCGAAATCGAAGAGGCCGATGGGGATCGCCGGGCCAGGGTCATGGGATTGGAAGCGGAGCCGTCGAATTGGGTCACTTTGTAGACACTGGTATTATTGGCCCCCGGTTCGGCCCAGTTGTATGGACGTCCAACTACTGGAGGCCACATCGGATCCGGAGCGGGTCATCTGCACGGCCGCCCGCAACGATTATTTGGACAGATGGGTGGGTGAGATGTCCTTCGAGGCCGTCATGGACGGAATCGACGGCGAGGACCTCGATTCCCGCATGGAGACGCTCATCGGTCACCTGCTTCGACACGGCCACTTCGGCCCGTTCGAGCACGCACAGGCCACGTTTGCAGTCAAGGGAATCAGTCGGTCGTGCATGGCCCAACTCACCAGGCACCGACACGTCTCGTTCGACGTCCAATCGATGCGGTACGTCTCCTTCGACGACGTCGATCCCTCCGCCGTTCGCGAGGGCGAACTCGTCGTCGTCCCCCCCTCGGCAACCGATCCGGACTGGATCGGGCGCAATCAGGAGACGGGCGCTGTCGACGAATCCGTCGCCGCCGAACGCGAATCCCTGTTCCGAGACGCGATCGAGGACGCCGTTCGTACCTATCAAGACCTGCTCGACACGGGGATGCCTCCGGAAGATGCCCGGTTCGTGCTCCCGATCGGGACCAAAGTGAATCTCGTGATGTCGATGAATGCCCGGATGCTCATGCACGTTGCCGACATGCGAGCCGCAGCGGACGCCCAGTGGGAGATCAGACAACTGACCGAACAGGTGCTCGACCTGGCCGCAGACTGGTGTCCCCGAACCTTCGCTCACTACGAAGAACACATGAAAAACCGGAAAAACCGGTTGGCTCCCTGACCGATCGTGATCTGGCAGGTTCGGGTGACTGGTCTCCTAGTACGAGCGTTTATTTGACGCCAGCCGGGAGTGTCAGAGGATGGGTTCACGGGCGCTCAATGCCTTGATAGCGACACTCCTGTTCGTGGTGGTCGCTGTCGGCATCGTCGCTGCAGCCCCACTCCAACCAGCGACCACCCCAGCTGACTTCGATACGACCGGCTTCGAGATTCACGTCGATGCGAACGGTTCCGCTCGGTGGACAGTCGAACATAGCCGGGTTCTCACCAACGAGTCGGAGATCCAGGATTTCGAGACATTCATGGCCGAATTCAATGGGTCACAGAGCGAGGTGGCGGCAAATTTCCGGGAGCGCTCCAACCGAATTGTGGACTCTGCATCGAATGCACTCGGCCGGTCGATGAACGCGACTGACTTCGAGACGGCCGTCAGTATTCAACAACTCGGGCAAACCCGGGGGGTGTTGGAACTCTCCTTTAGGTGGTCGAACTTCGCCCGCCGGACCGATGGCGGCTACGTGGTCGGAGATGTGTTCGCCGGGGGCCTGTACATCCTGGCGGATCAGCGGCTGGTGATCGAACGCGACACCGACCTCGTGTTTCGGGAGGCCCTGCCGACGCCGACATCGATGGCCGTGCCGGGCAATCTGACGGCGAGCACGTCGGTAACCTGGGAGGGTGAACGACAGTTTGCGGATAACCGACCATTCGCCCGACTCGAACCGGCCAACGGGGCCGATCTGGGCACTGGTCCATCCCCTGCAGGTCCCGGCGACCAGGCAATGTCCCCATTCGTCGTTCTGGCAGGCGTGATCGTCGCCCTCGTGGCTGTCAGCGGCGGCGTCTTGGCCTATCGGTCCGGCTATCGTCCAGTGGGGAAGGGCGGGGATACTGCCGTGGAGACCGGCTCCGAGCCGGTTTCTGTACCTCCAGCCGAACTCGAGGCCGACGAGGACCGAGTGTTGGCACTACTCGAGGAGAACGGGGGGCGCATGAAACAGGTAGAGATCGTCGATCAGATGGAATGGTCCAAATCGAAAGTGAGCATGCTGCTGAGCGAGATGGAAGACGAGGGCACTATCAGCAAACTCAGAGTGGGCCGAGAGAACATAATCAGTCTCTCCGGCAACGAACCGGAGGCGGCCGGCTCTCCGTTCGACGAGGAGTGAGTCGCTCGGGAAACACAATGGTTAAACGGGATTCCTGGCTACTCAGGAGTGCGTGCTCCGGTGGTGTAGTCCGGCCAATCATATTGCCCTCTCACGGCAATGACCTGGG
>CAZKGF010000299.1:0-2701 GCA_964552115.1 uncultured Halobacteriales archaeon | reverse complement strand
TCCATGACCGCGAACGCGCTGTTCGTGGTCCCGAGGTCGATCCCGAGGATCTTGTTGGTCGCCATCTTGTCCAAATGTTACCCGTCTGCGTCGGTTAAAAGTTGCTAGATACACCGACACGTACAGCCGGGAGAAGCCCGTCACTGCCTGCGATTTTTCCGCTGCGGGTCTCTGGAGATCGTGACGTATAAACCGACCGCAATCAGAGCGGTCTCGGCCAAGCGCAGTTCGTTGGTAGTCAGGAGTCGGACTCGCCAGTTTCGTCTGTCCCGTCCGCTATCTCCGAGGAATCGCCCTTACTGACCGTTACTTGGGCGGGCCGGAGCACCTTCCCGGCCATCTCGTATCCTGGTCGATGGACCCGTTCGATGGTATCGGCTGGCTGGTCACTCTCGACGCGCATCAGCACTTCGTGCCGAGTTGGATCCGGTTTCTCTCCCGTTGTCGGTTCGATTCGCTCGACGTTTTCACGCTCCAGTTCTTGATCGAACAGACGCAGTGTCGATTCGACCCCTTCGCGGATGTCTGCATCATCGTCCTGATCGATGGCTCGTTGTAGATTGTCACGGACTTCGAGGAGGCGCGTGACGAGATCTTCGGTTGCCCGTTCACGCTCCTCCGCCAGCCGTTCTTCTTGGCGCTTTTTGTAGTTCTGAAAATCCGCTTGCTTCCGCTTTAGCCGTGATTCGAGATTCTCGACCTCAGATTGTAACTCTGCGGTCTCTCCTTCGAGCGCCGCCACCCGCAAGTGGAGGGTCGCGATTTCCCGGGCGATAGTGGGAGGGGCCGTTTCAGCAACCCGTTCGACGAGTGCGTCGTCGACCGACACGTCGCCTGGCTCGAATGGCGCCTCGCCGTCGGCCGTCTCGGCGGGGTCTGAAATGGTCTCTGCAGCGAGGTCTGCCAGACTTCGGTCCGACGCTTCGTCCTCGTCCGAGTCGGGGTCAGTCGTCTCCGAGTTTTCAGCCCCAGTCTCGTCGTCTTGATCGGCACCGTCCGGCTCGCTCATACTGGAATGGTACCGGTTGGGAATGATAAGCGTTCAGAATGCCGATCACTCTATTGGTTCCGACCCCGATCAAGAGTTCGCCGCCGGCCTTTGGGCACCTGTGAGCGCAGTTCCCCGTGAAGGTATAACCCGACTCCCAATGGCTCGGAACGGCCAGCGAGATCGTGTGCGACCAACAGATAGCCCCAGTCGCCTCCCCAGTCGAGGTGTTGGTCTTCACCGGCAAAGAACGCCCGGGCAGGGCCAGGATCGAGATGAATGACGTTTTTTGTCGCGTCTCTGCCGAACCGCTGGGCAGCCTCGAGTGTGGGTTTCCAGTGCGTTTGACGGGTTCGAAGGGCCGTGAGACCCAACCCTTCGATCTCGATCGGATCGGGTTCGGTCCCATGACAAACCCACACTTTTCCCGCTCCTCGCTCCCAAAACGAGTGGTTCTCCCAGGTTGTCCCCGGAATTCCGTAACGATCGGCCCAAAAGTCTACGACTGCAGACCGGGTTGGACGGGCCTCGACAGTTCGTTCGTCCCCAGTTTCAGGTAACCGGTCGAACCGGTGTGGGTCGTTCTGGTTCATGTACCGACCTCCAGTGCGGCGACGAAGAATCCGCCCGTATCGTTGTGGTGTGGATAGATCCTGGCCGCTCGTTCGAGGGTTGGATCGTAGGCATTGTCCTGCCATTCGATGATGCCACGGGTGTGGGTCAGTGGTATGTCAAGCTGGACAATCCGACAGTCCTCTGTGTCCAGGACGTGATCCACGACAGCCTCGTTCTCCTCAGGGGCAAACGTACACGTAGAGTATACGACGCGGCCCCCGGGCCGCGTCGTCTGGATTGCCCGACGAAGGATTCCCCGTTGGACGCCTGCGATCCCGGTAACGTGATCGATTGACCAATCGGTGAGCGTGTCGGGATTCTTCCGAACAGTCCCCTCGCACGAACAGGGGACATCCACGAGCGCACCATCGTACGATGGAGACGCAAACGGCCCGAGCGAGTGTGATCGGGCATCCTCATTGGTGATTGCAAGATTCGTCACGCCAAGCCGTTCGGCGTTCGAACGTAACGCCGAAATCCGCCCCAAATTGCTATCGGTGCCGATGATGCGTCCTGTATCCTCCATGAGGGCTGCGACCTGTGTGGTCTTCGAACCCGGTGCAGCACAGGTATCCCAAATACGGTCTCCAGGATCCGGATCGAGGACGGTTGCCGGAAGCGCAGAGACTTCCTCTTGTCCGTGGATCCACCCGTGAACATACGGCCAGTTCGCTCCCGGTTGGTCGTCCGGCAGGGCGAACAGACCGTCGTGCCACTCCACCGGTTCAAACTCGATATCTGCAGCCCGAAGTGCCAGTTTGGCCCGGTCGATATCCGTCTTGATCGTGTTTACTCTGACCATAGCCGGAAGTGGCCGTTGACAGGCGGATCGAAACGCTGCCCAGTCGTCGACCAACGAACGGTACCGTTCCAGCACCTCCATCTCTCCCGGGTACCGGGCCGGGGCGTTTGGGGGTTTCGACTCACCCAACATCGGGCAGTGTGCCGAGTTCGTGAAACGAGAAATTAATGGGGGAGGGGCAGCGGTCTTAACGGTCCCATCCGACAAGCACAATCATGGCAGTCGTACAACAGACTGGAAGTATCCTGGCTGGGGCCGTTTTCGGGCTCGCGCTGGCCGCTCCGCCAGGACCACTG
>CAZKGF010000298.1:0-2701 GCA_964552115.1 uncultured Halobacteriales archaeon | reverse complement strand
CCGGCGACGCCGAGGTCCAGCGGACGATGATGCAACTCCTGAGCGAAATGGACGGCTTCGACGAGCGCGGCGAGATCCGTATCATCGCCGCGACCAATCGCTTCGACATGCTCGATCGGGCGATCCTCCGCCCCGGTCGCTTCGACCGCCTCATCGAAGTCCCCAAGCCCGCCGTCGAGGGCCGCGTCCAGATCTTCCAGATCCACACCCGCGATATGAACGTCGCCGACGACGTGGAGTTCGAGCGCCTCGCCGAGGACGTCGGCGAGGTCTCCGGCGCCGATATCAAGGCAATCTGCACCGAGGCCGGCATGTTCGCCATCCGCGACGATCGCACCAAGGTCACCATGTCCGACTTCCGGAACGCCTGGGAGAAGATCCAGGCCGAAGACGACGAGAGCGAAGACGTCTCGAGAACTTTCGCATAAAATCAGTCCCTCGAGTGCATCCGGACGTTGGACCGTTCTAGTCGACGATCCGATTGTACGAGACGATCCCGCCCACGTCCTCGTCGTCGATCAGGTTCTTCGCTCGCCCGTGGAGTTCGACCCACGATCCGTCGGCGTGTTTGAACCGGTAGATCACCTCGGGCATCGATTCGGGGTTCTCGATCGTCTCTAGAAACTTCGACGAGGCCCGTTCCACGTCCTCGGGGTGAATGTAGTCGAACGCATTGTCACCGATCACGTCCTCGGGTTCATAGCCCAGAATCCGCTTGCTGGACGGGGAGACGTAGAGCAACGTTCCGGTCGGATCGATCACCGGGATGACTGCAGTGGTATATTCGACCAAGGTGGAGAAAAAGCGCCGCGTGCTGGCCGCCTCTTTCGCGGATCGGTGCTTTTCGACGGCGTTGGAGATCCGCTTTGCCAGGAGACTGAAGTGGTCCGTGCCGTGGGATTTCTGAAGGTAGTCGTCGACGCCGGCCGATATCGCCTCGCTCGCGATTTCTTCGCTCCCTTTGCCGGTGTACAGGAAAAACGGTACCTGCGGATAGTCCGCCCGAACGCGTTCGAGGAACTCTATGCCGTTGTGGCCGGGCATGTCGTAGTCCGACACGATGCAATCGACCTCACGGTTTTCGAGCACCGCTAACGCCTCGTCGACGCTCGTCACCGCCGTGACGTCGAACGAATCGTCCTCACGGATCAGGTACTCAGCTGTAAGGTCCGTGAGATCAGGATCGTCGTCAACGTGAAGGACCCGCACCGGGTCCATGACTCATGCCACCACCTGCTTCAATAGTTAGTATTCACGCATAAGCGTTCGGGCCGGGGGTCGGACGGCGGGTTCTGATGTACTCCTCGTCAACCATCGACGACAGTATAGACAGTCTCTGCTTTGACATTTTAGACCGCCATCGCACAGCGGTCTCGGCATCGTATCACCGATGTGTGGTCGATATCCGGCAAAATCTCTATGTCACGGCGGGTCGGAATCCCAGCATGGACCGACTCAGTAAGGAATTCGATCATCCGGCCTGGTTCACGGCCGTCGGCACCGTTATCGGCTGGGGACTGATGATTGCAGTCGTGACGCTACTGCTCTTCTTGCTCCCCTACGCCCTCTGGCCCTGACTCACATCCCCATGTCCTCGGCAGCGTCGGGAATCGGGAGGTCGTGCTGGCCGACGCCGAGGAGTTCCGCAGCGTGGTCCAGCGCCACGTCGAAGCCGTAGTAACGCTCTCGCTCGTCGCCCTCGGGGCCACGGACCTTGAGCATGGCGTAGCCCTCGAGATTCTGGGCGACCGAGGCGGACCGATCCTCGGTGGTAAACGTCAGGACGCGCTCGGTGTCCGTCTCCTCGTATCGTGCGGTGATCCCGCGGTCGTTCGTGACCTCGCCCGCGTCGCTCATCGGTCCTGTTTCGGCGGCTGCCGATAGAAGCGTTGTGTCTCGAACGTGTGGCGACCAGTGAAACCACTCTCGAATTCGCTCGTGGGAACGTCCGCACCGAACAATGGTGTTCGGTATCGGTAGTAACCACCGATTATCGTAGACTAGGGCACCCTAACGGTGAAATCGGCGTTTGAACGTAGACGATGTTCTTGAGGTGTGGAGTCGTCTCTCCGGACATGCACCGACGTCACGCACTCTCCGTCGTCGCGCTCGCGGTGATCGCACTCACTGCCGGGTGTGCCGGCGCACTCGCACAGGAGGACGGTCCGACGACCGACACCAACAGAACAGTCACGGTGACCGCGACAGGCGAGGTGGCCGCCGAGGCCGACCAGGCCGTGGTCGAAGTCTCCGTCGTCGCCAGGGGTGACACCGCCGAGACCGCTCGCGAGCGACTGGCGGCCAACGTCTCCGATTTGCGCGCAGGCCTCGCCGACGCGAACGTGAGCGAAGGGCAGATCACGACCACCGGCTACGACATCTTCGAGGAGCGTACCGACCAGCCACAGGAAGCGCCCGGTGAGGCCGACCGCCAGTTCGTCGCCCGCCAGTCCTTCCAGATCACGCTCTCGGACACCGAGCGTGCCGGTAGGGTCATCGACGCCGCCGTGGCTAGTGGCGCCACGCAGGTCGACGGCGTGCAGTTCACACTCTCGGACGACGCCCGGGCCGACGTCAGACAGGAGGCCCTTCAGGACGCGATGGACTCGGCGCGACGCAACGCTGAAACCCTCGCTGCGGCTGAGGACCTCTCCGTCGGCGAGGCGCTCCACATCACCAATACCGAAGTTCGACCGATTCC
>CAZKGF010000297.1:0-2735 GCA_964552115.1 uncultured Halobacteriales archaeon | reverse complement strand
CGTCATAGAGCCGTGTAACAATTTGAGCAGCCCCGTCGCCCATGCGTTCCATAGCTTCTCCCCGGTCGCGGGACTCACGGAGTGATTCGAGGGTAGTGCCTCCAGCCACTGCAACCTCGTCGGCAGTCGTGTCGGCTTCGATCGTCGGGTCACCGAGGACGCCCGTATCGACGATATGAACGTCGACACCCTGATCCGCAACCACGTCTCTGGCATACCCGACCTCCTCGCCTTTCGTGTCTAACGTGCCGATGATGACGATCGCCATCTCAGAATTCGATCTCCTTGAAGTCGCGAGCCTGATTCTGTATCGCCTTCTCGGTCGGCAGTCGTTCCAGACTTGAGGCGCCGAAGAACCCAACCACTCCGTCCGTATTGTTGAGGACGTACTCGGCGTCGTCCGGCCACGCAATCGGGCCACCGTGGCAGATCACCATCACATCCTCGTTGACCGCTTTTGCGGCGTCGTGGTGGGCTTGGACGTGTTCGGCTGCAGTCTCCAGATCGAGCGAGGTTTCGGCCCCGATGTCACCTGACGTGGTGAGCCCCATATGCGAAACGACAACGTCGGCACCGGCCTCTGTCATCTCCCGAGCCTGTTCCTCGCTGAAGACGTACGGACAGGTCAACATGTCCTGTTCGGCCGCTTCCTGAATCATGTCGACCTCCTTGTCGTAGCCCATCCCAGTCTCCTCGATGTTCTGCCTGAACTGGCTCCCCTCGTCGATGAGACCAACGGTTGGGAAGTTCTGGACTCCCGAGAATCCCCGCCGTTTGAGGTCGTCGATGAACACGTCCATTTGTCGAAACGGGTCCGTTCCGTTTACCCCGGCGAGAACCGGCGTCTTCTCGACGACCGGGATGACTTCGTGACCCATCTCGAGGACGATCTCGTTCGCATCGCCATAGGGTAACAGGCCGGCTAGCGATCCGCGCCCGTTCATGCGATACCGACCGGAGTTGTAGATAATCAGCAGGTCGACCCCACCCCGCTCGGCGAACTTGGCTGACATCCCAGTCCCGGCCCCCGCCCCAATGATCGGTTCTCCCCCAGCCACAGTCTCCTCGAGTCGCGAAAGCGACTCCGAACGCGTGAATTTCATGCGACACCCGCTACCAACCCTCGTGGTTCCCTTCAAGATTTGGGGTATCCTCAACGCCAGGGGTTGGGGACCAGTTCGGCCTGGACACCAGCCCCGACACGGATCTCGCAGTCCTGGGTCGGCGTCGCGATACACAACAAGGCGTAGCCGGTCTCGCGGTGGCGTTTCTTTAGGCCCACCGGGTCGCGACGGTGGCGAACCGCTCCCACCTCGACCCGTCCTGTGCAGGTCGCACAGGCCCCCCGGCGACACCCGAATGGCAGGCCCAGATCAGCGGCTTCGGCCGCGTCGAGGATCGTTTCGTCAGCGCTGACGGCTATCGCTACTGTTTGGTTCGGCCACTGGAGGCGAACCTGATAGGTTGGCACCGAAGGACCCATTCAGCGCCCTTCAGCGCCCCTACTGCCAGACGTCACTCGTACAGTCTCCGTCGGGCCACCGGATTTCGTGGGCACGTGCCGGTCCTTCGGGCAGGTCGCCGAAATCCACCAGGAAGTCCTCGTCCAACCGTAACGTTCCACGCCGCGGATCGACGTCGGCCTTCATCATGACCGAGCCCTGCTCCTTTTCCTCCGGATAGAACTGGTTGTCCCAGGACGAAAACAGCGACGTGGTCCAGTACAGGCGCTTGCCGTCGAGGGACAACTGGAGCATCTGAGGTCCGGCGACCAGGTCCCGCCCTTGGACCGATTGTCTGTCGCCGAAGTAGCCACCGATCGAGATGGTATCGGCCTCTCGAGGATTGGCGGGGTCGCTAATATCGTACATCCAGACCTCACCCCGCAACCAGTTAGCACCGAACAGGTACCGATCGTCCATCGAGATCAGGATATCCGTCGGCAACGGCGGGACCGGCATGTCCCAATCGGGGTGTTCGTGGGCCTCGAAGTCGATGACCTTCTCTGCGTGATACCTGTCGTCTTCTTCCCAGAAATGGAAGATGTTCGAAGAGAGTGCGGCCCCAACGAATCCGTGTGTACTCTCCGGCGTGTGCAAAAATCGTACTTCGAGCGGGATACGTCCCTCGTCGCCGAGATCGATCGTTTGCTCGACGGTGCCAGCCTCCCAGTCCCAGAAGTGCAGCGCCTGGCCATAGTTCCCCGCTTCAACGTCGGCCGGATCGAAGCCTGGATAATAGGTCTTCGGCGCCGCCCACTCCGAGGAGACCATCACGTCGTGACGGGGCTGGTACCAGAAGTCGTAGTTCATCTCGATCTCGCCAGGGGGCTCCCATCGACCCTCTATCTCGAAGTTGTCGTTGAGTTCGAGGAAGCCGCCCGGGAGTTCACCTTCGGCGTCTCCGAGCATGGAAATGAGGATCTCCCCGTCTGGAATACAGTGGACCGTGTGGGGAGCCGATAGATCGTGATCGTAGACCTCCTCGGGTTCGATGACGGTTTCGAACGACGGATCCCGTCGGTCGGCTGTATCGACGACGTGGATGCGGGACGATCGTTGGCCTGGAATGATCAAGTGTTGTCGCTCGAGGCCGGAGACGTGACAGGACGACGAACAGGCGTTCCATCCGAAGTGGTGGAGCTCGTCGCCACGGTTCGGCATCTCGAGGCGATTGACGATCTCGCTGTACGTCTCAGACTCCGGATCGACATCAATGACCGCCAGGAAATCCGG
>CAZKGF010000296.1:0-2750 GCA_964552115.1 uncultured Halobacteriales archaeon | reverse complement strand
CCGCAACACCGGCTGGAACGACAGAATATGCCAATGCTGCCGGGAGTCCCGTCATCCCGGCAGGTCCGGATGTCCTTTCACTCGTCCCAATTGCCCCATTCGCTACGAGTTTGGATCGGTGGGTGGTGCCAATAGCTCCGGTTGAACTCGCCGTATGCCGGGACGAAGCAGTCGTCGATCTCCAAGTCGACGATCGAACTGTCCGATCGGTCGGTCCGGCCGACCCAGTCACGCTCGGTATCGCCGGTTCAGTCGATATCCTTCGTCTCCCACAAAGCCTGTCGCCATTCGACGTCGACGCCGATCGATCAGAAAAACTCTAATGGGCGTGGGTCACACGACCAGGTATGGCATTGGTCAACCTGTTCGGCCCGATCGACAGGGTCCTCGCCGATCCCGTCCTTGGCGGCGAGGTCCAGGTCATCGAGGTCATTCTCTTCGTTCTGGTGCTCCTCAATCTGGTGACGCGGGCAATCGCCGCGCGACGACACCGCCGCCAGGCCGAGGAGGGGGCCGAGGCCGTCAGGCGTTGGCCGGTTCACGAGTTACTCAATGTGGTCCTCGTCATTGGGACCTTCTATTACACGTCGCTGCACCAACAGGCCGGCATCGTCCTCTCGATGCTCGTGGTTGGCCTGTTCATCACGGACTTCTTCGAGTTCGAAGCCCGAAAGGTCGAAGCGCGCCGCGAGATCGGTCTCGATCGGCCGAAAGGGGCAATCGCGGCGTCTGTCTTGGTCCTCATGTACATTAGCTACCAGGTACTGTTCTTCCTAATCGAGACGCCGTTGGCGAACGTCGTATAATCGAGAGATCGGCTATCCGTTCGCTCTACAAATCGCCGAATCCTCGTTGGATGTCGACGAACGCGGGCTATTCGTACAGCCAGGTTTCGTCGACTCGTTCGTACGAAACGAGTTCTGACTCCTCGAAGAAGAGGTCGATCTCACGCTGAGCAGACCCGGGCTCGGTGTCCGAGCCGTGGATAACGTTGCGGCCCAGATCGAGGCCGAGATCGCCCCGGATGGATCCTGGTGGCGAGTCAGCGGGATCCGTTTCGCCCATCATCGAACGGACTTGGGCGACGGCATCCTGGCCCTCCCAAACCATGGCCATCACTGGTCCCGACGTGATGAAGTCGACGAGATCGTCGAAAAATGGCTTGTCAGCGTGTTCACCATAGTGGTCTTCGGCCAGAGAGCGGTCAATCTCGATGAACTTCGCTGCCACGAGTTTCAGGCCTCTGTCTTCGAACCGGCCGATAATCTCCCCGATGAGTCCACGCTGGACGCCGTCGGGTTTGACCATTACAAATGTCCGCTCGGGGTCGGAACTCACGCCTCGGCCTCCTCGGCTTCGTCGTTCTCGTCTTCCGAGGACTCAGCTGTCTCCTCTCCCTCCTCGACCGAATCCTCTGCTTCGTCGTTCTCGTCTTCCGAGTACTCAGCTGTCTCCTCCCCCTCCTCGTCCGACTCCTCGGCTTGGTCGGGTTCGTCGGCTGTTGTCTCCGTGTCGGAATCGCTGTCGGTCGCTTCGGGTTCGCCACCTTCGTCTTCCGCCGGCGCTTCGTCCGGTGTGGCATCTACGGCCGCACTCGTTTCGGCTGTCTCGTCCTCGGTTTGAACCGGCTCAGTCTGGTCGACCTCGTCCCGTTCGGGTGGGCCGGTCTGCGTCCATTCGAGGTCTCGTGCCTCCCGTCCGAGATCGGCGTTTTTCTCGCATTTGGACGAACAGAAGTGGATCGTGGACCCGTTCGTCCGGACGAACATTGTCCCGGTTCCGGGTTCGATCGGATCGCCGCAGAAATCACAATCACGGGTCCGTGGCATGGTTACTGTCCCCCGATCGTGTCGGCTTCGCGAGCCGTCTCGCGCAACTGAAGGACGTCTCCTTCCCGGACCGGCCCGAGGACGTTCCTGGTGATGATGCGGCCTTTGTTCTCGCCTTCGCGGATGCGACACTTCACCTGCATCGCCTCGCCGTGCATTCCGGTGCGGCCGACCAGCTCGATTACCTCGGCTGGCGTCGAGCCGCCTTCGTCAGATTCCTCAGCACTCATTCTGCCTCACCTCACCGAAGTTCCTCGACCTTACCGGCCACGTCTTGGACTTGTTCTGTCGCTTCGCCGGCGTCGACGATGGCAGCAGCCGCACTACCGACTTCCAGGCCGGCCGCGTGGCCGATGTCGTCCTGGTTGGCGACGAAGATGTACGGGACATCCTTTTCGTCGGCGAGTTCGGGGAGGTGCATCACGATCTCCTCGGGCTGGACGTCTTCTGCGATAAGGACGAGTTGGGCGTTACCTCGCTCGATAGCTTTGGTTGCTTCATTCGTTCCTTTGTTGACTGATCCTGTGTCCCGTGCGATCTCCAGGGCTTCGAGAGCGTCGTCCTCGAGATCTGCAGGGACGTCGAAATTGACGTATACTGGCATTGTGGATAGTCCTCCCGCACTCGGGCTCGCACTTCCCCGCCCACGTGGGCACGTGGCCCACTGCCCGCCACGCCGGTGGCGAGCGGAAGTCCTGTAGAGGGGCTGGAAGCGTCATCAACCCGGCGCAGGCTGTACACAAATCTGGTCCACCGCGGCTTAAAGCGGTTTCGAAGCCACCTCTGGTCTCGGGCCCCGCTCGTCCCCCTGTCCGACCACAGCGCACAAATCCACCCCGCGTTTCTCCGACCCATGGACCTGGCGGCTCGACTCCGGACCGAAGCCCGCCGTGCAAACGAGCGACGCGCGATCGTGTTGGC
>CAZKGF010000295.1:2267-2771 GCA_964552115.1 uncultured Halobacteriales archaeon | reverse complement strand
CCAGACCAACCGTCGCCAACAAAACGAAGACGGATCCAGCGATCACCACGGACGCCGATGCGTCTCGAAAGAGGAAGGACAAAGCTCTGGTATAGAGTACGAGGAGTACGAAGAGCGCAAATGTGAGGGTAACCCAGGAGAGCACATCGCCCGGACTGGCCTTCGAGACAACAGCCATAGCGGCCTGGACGACCGAACTCATTACTGTCCAAACCGGTGTTACCACGATAACAGTTCTGTCCTGTC
Source organism: uncultured Halobacteriales archaeon (assembly GCA_964552115.1). Classification (GTDB taxonomy): domain Archaea; phylum Halobacteriota; class Halobacteria; order Halobacteriales; family Haloarculaceae; genus CAZKGF01. The sequence goes on along the minus strand of CAZKGF010000295.1, from coordinate 2,525 downwards.
CATCCCCTCCAACCCGGATGATTGGGGCTCGGCGTACGTGGGTCATGTTCACCGGAGATGAATTGTGGAATTTTGTATGGGGAGCCGATCGCTTCCCACTCGAGTCGAATCGAAGGTGACCGGACTCGGTGTCTCCGCCCTTTCGGAGTTGCCACCCTGCCAGTCAATCCCTATCTATCAAATTATATACCGATCGTCTGAGGAACCCTACGGTATGCAGGTGGCACTACTGTCTGACTTGCACATTCCCGAACAAGC
>CAZKGF010000295.1:0-2257 GCA_964552115.1 uncultured Halobacteriales archaeon | reverse complement strand
ACCTCGGCGTACGAAACTGTTCGCGACCGCTCGGCCGAATTGACTGCAGTGTACGGAAACGCCGACCCTATCGACATCGATCTCCCGGCTGTTGCCTCGGTCACGGCAGGCGGCGTGACGTTCGTCGTCTCCCATGGGATGATAAACTTCGTCGAACGGGCTGTGTCGAGTTCGGAGGGTGTCGTTTTCGACCGCGAGGATTGGCTCGATGCTGTTGCCGACACGGCGCGAGCCAGAGCGGACTCCCAGGAACCGGTCGTCGGTGTTGGTGGGCACAGTCACGAAGTCGAAGACGAAACACACGACGGAATACGGGTCCTGAATCCAGGGAGTGCGACCGGTGTCGGACCGGCCGATGGGAACAAAACGATGATGGTGGCCGATGTCACAGATGGTGAGATTTCGGTCACGCTGTTCGAGGAGTGAGCAATTCGGCCGGAATTGACTAGATTCACAGGTTCAGTACCGACCGAACGGAAACCGTTTTGACCCCAACAGTAAAAGAGAAAGGCATGGCAACGAATCCGGTCGAAGAGAACGTCGTCACCCGCTTCATCCTCGGATTTGCCGTTATCTTCGCGATGATGCTCGGGGCTGGAGCCTTGGGCAGCGTGTTGCGTGACACAGCCATCCCGTTTGGCGGGTGGATTGGAGTCCTTCTGGGTGCAGTCCTCGTTTTCATCGGGTTCGTCGTGGTATACCGCCGGTACGATGCCTCGTTTACACGTCCGAATTAGGAGGGAGGGAGGAGCCAGATTCGAATCTGCCTCCAATCAAGGTCCGGTCGTGCGGTCTCGGCGGGAGAAAGTTCAGTTTCCACGAGCGTGACGATCAGAGCCCGTTCTCGGGCGGCCAGGGGATGCCGCCCGGTGGGGCGCCTTCCGAGAGGGTCACGTGGCCGACGAAGCTAATCATCGTGATGAAGAGGATCAGGAGACCAGCTGCGACGAATAGATAGGCGGTATACCGGAGGAGCGATCGCCGGTGAAACGCGAACGGAAGGAGGATCGCCCCGAGCCCCAGAATCGAATACGTCCCGACCATATACACGATTTCGAGGCCGGTCCCGGCGACGAGCCCCGTCGGGAATTCAGCTGACGGTGGTCGGAAGACGACCGATCCAAAAATCCCGCCAGCCCAACCCAGCAAGATTACCATCAGTCCGCCGAGGGCTCCGACGTAGGCAACTGGTCGGAGTGCGACCATCAATCGATCGGGAAACTGGTCGATACTGGATGGGGTGGTTTCCGGCGCATCAGTCTCAGTTTCGATGGGGGTACGAGCGATGATGTAGGCCGCTGCGATCAACAGAATTCCAAACAGCAATGCTGGTTCACCGAAAATGAGATTTGCTGCGCCGAGGAGCGGCCAGGCAACGGTGGTCTGGAAGCCGACGACGGCAAGCAACGCCCCGAGCACGCCAAACGTCAACGCCCATGCGTTTTTGATCCGTGGCGGGGCCGTGCCAGCGATTCGGGCATACTGAACGAGCAAGAGGAGTGCGGCTCCTGCGGCGAGTCCCATAATCGTATTCGAGAGTATCAGAGTGCTCATTTCTGTCACATGAACAGACCAATAGGCGGATAAATGGCCAGCCTATCCCCATAAAAACGATTCCGGGGACAGGACACCACGTCTCGCCCGGACCGAAGCGTAACACGGCCGACTGCCTCCTATGGTATGCAAACCGACAGTGAAATCGATTCAGTGGTATTTGATGTGGGAACGTCCACATTCTCCCGTTACGGTCGTGGCCAGGCACAGTTTTGACAGCGGGAACCATCATCCCGATCGACGCGATCCCGTACCTCTGCCCACTGCCCCTCGACGGAGGCGCCATCGGGCGTTGCCCCACAGCCTCGTGCCCCGAGCAAATGCCACGTCCCCGAACGTTGGTTGCGGACGGCCTTCATGTCCTAACGCACGGTTTCGACCGATAAGAGACCCCCGGTGGCACAGTTCCAGGAAAGCAAACAGGCCCGCGTTTTAACCACGCTTCGTCCATACACTGGGACATGGATTTACTGGTGGCAGTGGACGGCTCCCAAGAAGCCGAGTCAGCCCTGGCGTACGCGACAGATATTGCCGATGCGATGGATGGCTCGATCACCGCCGTTCATGACGTCGATCCGACGGAGTTCGATCGGCAGATCATGTTGATTCCTGGCGATCCATCACACTCTAACAGACCGGAGACGGTTATCGTTGCAAATACCCCAGCCGTTGAATAGGAGTGTCGTTGTATCCTGACACATGG
>CAZKGF010000294.1:0-2779 GCA_964552115.1 uncultured Halobacteriales archaeon | reverse complement strand
CTCGACGACCATCTCGTCGAGGGGGACCTAACCCCCGGCGAGGAAATCGGGATCGAGATAGACCAAGTCCTCACTCAGGACACGACCGGGACGCTGGTGTGGCTCCAGTTCGAGGCCCTGGGGCTTGAGGAGGTCCAGAACGAGCTGGCAGCACAGTATTGCGACCACCAAACGTATCAATTTGATTTTAAGAATACTGACGATCATCGGTTCCTTCGCTCTGCAGCCGGGACGTTCGGTGCGTATTTTTCCCGTCCCGGGAACGGTATTTGTCACAACGTCCACAAGGAAAACTTCGCCGCGCCAGGCAAGACCCTCCTTGGCTCGGATTCACACACACCGACGCCTGGCGGACTTGGCCAACTCGCGATCGGATCCGGGGGCCTCGACGTGGCCGTGGCCATGGGCGGCGGGGCGTACTACATCGACATGCCCGAGGTCGTCAACGTTCGTCTCGAGGGCGAATTACCGGCTTGGGCGACTGCAAAAGACGTCATTCTCGAACTCCTCCGGCGCCTCTCCGTCAAAGGCGGCGTCGGAAAGGTCCTCGAATACACTGGGCCGGGCATCGAGACCCTCTCGGTCCCGGAACGAACGACTATCACGAACATGGGGACCGAATTGGGCGCCACGTCCTCCATATTCCCGACTGACGAGCGGACCCGAGATTGGCTCGGGCGTGTTGGGCGCGAAGAGGATTACGTCGAACTCTCGCCCGATCCGGAGGCAGAATACGACGACGAAATCGTCGTGGATCTTTCTCAGATCGAACCACTCATCGCCGAGCCGTCGATGCCGGATAACGTCGTTCCCGTCAGAGAGGTTGCCGGACAGTCCGTAGACCAGGTTATTGTCGGGTCCTGTACGAACGGTGGTTACGCGGATATCTTACCCGCCGCAAAGATGCTGCAAGGCCGGGAGATTGCCAAGAAAACGGAAATGATCGTCGCCCCTGCATCGAAGCAATCCTCGGAACTTCTCGCCAGACAAGGCTGGACTGCGGAAATGATGGCTGCCGGCGTGAACTTCTCCGAAGCGACATGTGGGGCGTGCATCGGTATCGGTCACGTCCCGGCGTCAGATTCGGTCTCGCTACGAACGTTCAACCGGAACTTCGAAGGTCGGTCCGGAATCGAGGACGACAACGTCTATCTGTGCTCGCCAGAGGTGGCCGCTGCCTCCGCCCTGGCTGGCGAGATCATCGATCCCCGCGACCTCGCGGACGAGTTGAGCGATCTCGAGGATCCAGGGCTCGAACTCCCGGAACGGTACGATGGGTCGAAGGCGGATATCATCGAACCGAACGAAGCTGTCGACGACGACCTGATCAAAGGCCCAAACATCAGCGATGTCCCGCTCAAGGACCCCCTCGAGTCGCGACTGCAGGGACCGGCCCTGCTCAAGATGGGGGACAACATCACGACGGATCACATCATCCCGGCGACTCAGGACATCCTGATGTACCGCTCCAACATCCCCAAACTCTCGGAGTTCACGCTCTCGCGGGTTGACGACACGTTCGCCGAACGCGCACTCGAAAGCGATGGCGGATTCCTCGTCGCCGGAGAGAACTACGGTCAGGGTTCATCGCGAGAACACGCCGCACTTTGCCCGATGTACCTCGGGATAGAGGGTGTTTTGGCCCAAAGTTTCGCCCGCATTCACAAGGCAAACCTGTTCAATTTCGGCATCGTTCCCCTCACGATCGACGCCGAAACGTACGAGCGGATCGATCAGAATGACGACGTCGAAATCGTCGACGATGTCGCCCAAGCGGTCAGATCCGGTCAGGAGTCCTTTACCGTGCGGATAAACGACGACTGGGAGGCGACAGCCGAACTCGACGCCTCCGTCAGGGAGCGCGAAATCCTCGCCGACGGCGGTAAACTCAGCCACGTCAAAGCACAACACGAAGGTAGCGGCGCAGCACCGGCGGACGACTGAGCCCCCACTGTTTTTCGCGCAGGGCCGTCCTGTACTCGCATGGACGATCGAATTCGTGCTCACGCAGACACGCTTGTGGATTGGAGTGCCCGCATCGAGCGGGGCGATGCTGTCGTTGTTCGCGTTGGGGAGGGCGCCCACGATTTGGCTGTCGCGGTAGCGACGGCACTCGGCGATCGGGGGGCGAATCTGGTTGCCACGTACGAGAGTGCGGAAGTAGACCGGGCATATCTCCGCGCTCACGACGGTGACTTCGACCACGACCCCGAGTACGAACTTTCCCTCTACGAGCAGGCTGATAGCGTGCTCACTCTCAGTGGTACGCGGAATTTCTCTGCCTCGGCTGACGTGCCCGGAGAGAGTCGACAGTCACAGTCACGCGCCCGGGGGGCGATCCGTGAGGCGCGCCTCGACACTCGCTGGGTGTCGACTGTGCATCCAACACGGGCCATGGCCCAACGGGCTGGAATGAGCTACGAGGCATATACGGATTTCGTCTATCGAGCAACCCTTCGCGATTGGGCTGCGCTGGCCGAGGAGATGAGTCAGTTGACGGAGAAACTGAATGGGGCTGAATCTGTTCGACTCCTCAAACCGGCCGTCGGTGCTGGCGCACCGACTGATCTCTCACTCTCGATCGCCAATCGGACGGCGGTAAACAGTGCAGCGAGTGTCGCGTACGATTCACACAACCTGCCCAGTGGCGAAGTTTTCACCGCCCCAGTGGTCGAAAGTGTAGACGGGACCGTCCACTTCGACATCCCGATGACCATCCGGGGGGAGACCGTTCGGAACGTCAGCCTCACATTCGACGACGGTGTCGTCGTCGATTACG
>CAZKGF010000293.1:0-2802 GCA_964552115.1 uncultured Halobacteriales archaeon | reverse complement strand
CGCCGGTCGAGCGCGAGATGGACCACGACGCCTTCCTCTGGGGACTCTACGTCGAACCCGACCACCGGAACCGGGGCATCGCCACCGCGCTCGTCGCGGAAGCGCTCCGGGTCGCCCGCGAGCGAGGGTGCGAGCAGGCCCATTCGCTCGTCGCGGTGGACAACGCACCGTCACAGCGCGCGCTGGCGACCAACAGCTTCGAGCCCGTCCGGGAGGTGTCCTACTACCGGCTGTTCGGACTGGAGCGATGGATAGACCGGGCGATTTGAGCGGTCCACATAAGACCTCTTGGTCAGGTGAGCCCGGTCTCTGGGAGTGGTATGCCTTCTCGCCACTCATGGTAGGTGTCCTCCATAAGGAGGGCATTATCGAAGGCTACGCTCCCGTCAGGATAGTTATCGACGAACGATGATTCGAGGCTCTCGACAGCGGAGGGGCGCACTTCCCAATCCGGGATGTGAAGATTCATAGCGTCGTACGTGTCGCCCTCAAGGGCAGGTGAGTAACCGAGCGACCCGGCTTCGAGGAACGCCGATGCCGCCTCAACAGAATCGAAGATAGAGTCTTTGGCTAGGCTATCGCTCGATGTGCCGTCGACGGTGGTGTAGGTGGTGCCGTCATCGCTACGCATCGTAACGACGAAGCGCCCATCGGATTCTGCGGTGTCGAAGGTGGCCGAATGGAAACGTCCTGGGAAGAGCCGCCCGCCGAGCGCCGAGTTCAGCAATGAGTCGGTATCCCGCCGCGGTACGTAGACACCGGTGTGGGTCGCACAGTCGGCGTCCCATTCAACGGCGATGCGGTGGGCCGCATTCTCGGAGCCGATACCTAGGCTAGCTGGCACTCCACGGGGGCGGAGGTTCTGTAATCGGATGAGACAGACACCGCCGATGCCGTAGCCGTGTATAGGCCGGGGGCGGAACGGGGCCGGCAACCGGTCAGCGAGTACCGCGGGGTCGATGCGGTAGTTGAGGAGAATACGCCGGTCGATCCTCCCGCACACGTCAACCAACATGTCAATCCGTATGGCTCGTGACTGCGGTGCTGGCCTCCTGTTTGGGCTGGTTCATCGCGTCGTGTGGATCGTAGAGCCAGGATCGGTTCCAGGATTGATCGACGTCGGCCATGTACAGGGCACAGTCGAAGGTCAGATCGAGGTCGTAGATCTCGACGAGGTGGTCCAACAGCGTGGATTCGAGGGAGAACTCGTGGCAGAAGGAGACGTCCCAGTCCGGGTACTCGATGTCCTGAAAGGACAGCTCGTCGCGTTGGTAGTGATACCCGCAGCTTCCATCCAGTTCGAGGACGAAATCCGTCGCCGCCGCCACGTCGGGGAAGACCGTCGAGTCGGGACACGAATTGCAAACCGACGTGAGGTCCGCCGTCAACGTCGCACCACAGAGCGGATCCTTGGCCGAGCACTTCAGGGCGTAGGTCTCACCATCGTCGACGCGGTCGAACGTCGAGGTCGCCTTCCGGAAGTGCGAAAAGTACCCGCCGAGCAGTCCGAGTACGGAAGAAGAGGTATCCGACCTGAGCGTGTAGTACGCGCGCTTCCGGTCGCTGTCCTTCGGCACGGTCACGCTGATGCGGCAGAGCATCTCGTTGGTATGGACCGACGGAACCGGCAGGGGGCCGAGTTTGGTGACCGAGAAGTCGCACGCACACATACTGAGCATACCATCGCCAGTATCTCCGATTTCTTCGGCGGTGACACACCACGGCAGCAGTTGGTCGAGTTGATCGAGTGGTACTCGGTAGTTCACAGTGATCCGTTTGTTCGTGGACGATGTGACATCGACCGGTTGGTGGTAGACCCGCCCCAACCGCTCCTGTAAGGTCTGGAAGTCTGGCTTCGACTGTGCCATATCTACTCACACCGGTGGGGCCCAGAATAGTATGTGGTTAGTAATTTGATTAATGTGCGATTTGAGATCCCAATGCTAGCTTCGCACGACGGCTAACCATTCAATTCTGGCCGAATACAGCCTCTGAATCTTGCACGCCTGTATCGACCTGACCACGGGTTGTCAGAAGCGTTGTGCTGAGTAGAGGGCGCGGATACAGCAATCATTCTTCGCCATCCGAGGGGAGCACCACTCACCAGTACAGGAGGGGAAATCATCAGCAGATCGCTACCAAGAACGCAGTTTCCGATAGATGGGAAGACTTATTCGCCGTGATTCTACCGGGATAGGTATGCAGCAGTCTCGACGGGCATTTGTGGTAGCTCTGGCGGGGGTTGGGAGTGGGTGTCTCGGCTCTCGTCACCCCTCGACGCCGACAGCGGAACCCGACACGGACGGCGACGGGGTTCCCGATTACGCCGACGACTACCCGACCGACGACCGCAGGGCGTTCGAGGACTTTCGCATGGAGGGTACCCCGACGCTTCGTCCCGGCCAGTTCTCGGCCATCGCGCTCACGAACTCGCCACGGGCGAGCGGCGACGTCCTGCACTACGACGTCGCTGTCGAAGGTGACGCGAAGATCGATTGCCTCGTATTTGAGCGGGAGGCGTACGACGCCTACGAAGACGGTGCCCGCGATGTCCCCCTCGTCTCCGAATACAGTCGAACGGGGATTACCGAGACGACTCTCACGCGCACTCTTGACGAGGGCGAATACATCTTTTCACTGGATTACACCGACGTGGTTACCGAACCCGGAGCGAAGAGCGTCACCGTGAGCCGCTTGCTCACACTTGACGAACCACCCTGACGAGGAAGCTAGCTGTCAGCTTCGGAACGCGATTACGTACCGGTACGGGGGTCGTCCTCCCCCGTCTCATCTCTCCGTCTC
>CAZKGF010000292.1:2509-2815 GCA_964552115.1 uncultured Halobacteriales archaeon | reverse complement strand
TTCCGGAGACCGTCGGCACGACGGAAGCCGCGGCCCTCCCGACGGCCTATATGACGGCCTATCACATGCTCCGGCGGGCAGAGGTCGGTCCGACCGATCTCGTCTTCGTGCCAGGGGCGACCGGTGGCGTCGGCGTCGCTGCCGTGCAACTCGCCGGGACGTTCGGCGCCAGGACGATCGGCACGTCGTCGTCCGCAGCCAAGCTGGATCGGGTCGAAGCGCTCGGTCTCGACCACGCGATCCAAGGGACCGAACCCGACGAGATTCGACCTGCGGTGACAGACATTGGACGGCCAGATGCGATCA
>CAZKGF010000292.1:0-2499 GCA_964552115.1 uncultured Halobacteriales archaeon | reverse complement strand
GCAGGTTGTACTCCAACGTGGTGGGCGGATGGTGATCTGTGGACGAACCGCAGGCGGCCAGTCCGAGATCGACAACGCCGATCTGTTCCTGCACCACAAGCGAATCATCGGGAGTACGATGGGCACACAGACCGATCTCGAAACGCTGGTCGAGCTCGTCGCCGATGGCGAGTTGGACCCCGAGATCGACGAAACCTACCCACTCGAAGAGACCGGGGCCGCCTTCGAAGCGATGCAAAACCGCGACAGTGTCGGCAAACTCGTCGTGACGAACTGAGTAGGACTGTTGAGGTGTCAGTGGCGGTGACTTGAGTTCCTCGATGGTTCGTTGAAGTCCGATTGATCGCCGTGAGGAGAGCCGATCACCATCGATCGAACGCGTCTGGATCGATGTAGACGAGACAAATACTGGGTTACCAGCGGACGACACCTCATTCCGAAGGATACATGATTGCCACGTCCGATTTCAGCATGTCACGTTCTTCTCGCAGCTCCGGGTGTCGCTGCAGGTTCTTCGAGCGTGATCTGTGTCGGTGAGCCGCTCCTCCCGCGTGCTGTGGGAGGACGGGACAGGATCACCATGACATCCGACGAACTCCCGTCGATGGAACCGTTGGCACCGATCGTCGACCAGATGCGAAAGATCGCCAAGGAGGAGATTCCATTCCCACAGACCTGCGAAGTCAATCTGTGGGACGACGGCACGATCGGCGCGAAGATCTACCATTCGAGTGGCGACGAACTGTACGTCCTGCGCTACCAGCGACAGACGTGCGAGATCATCTGGGAGTACGCCAAGGGGGCGAAGTGGCAACGCGAATCGCTCTCTGGCGGTGAGACGATTCACATGCCCGCCTTCGACGAGCGGGAGGCCCGGCTGATTACGAGAGTTGACCCGCCGTATTCGGACCCGGTCTAGCCGTTGAACACTGAGCGACGTTACGGCGGATTGGGCCGGCTGTTCAGTCGGTCGCACTCCCCAGTTTCGTAGGCCTCCCGCCACAATGCGTGGACGGCTCGGGCGACGAGCGACACTTCGGTTACCTGAATGCAGGAGTCCTCTGCGTCACTGCTAGACGCCCCAGGCGGTACGTGGAAGTGTTTCTCCGGCGAGTGCGTGTTCGGATGGCGATCGAACCGCCAGTTTACGTTTTCGCCGTCCGCATAGTGAAAGGAGTACATACCCAATTCGCTCCACTGCACGTCGATGCGGGCGGTTTCGGCCTCGCCGATGCCATCCGAGAGCGCGATGTGAAGGGTCGTCGGAGAAACGACGCTGTCGAATCTGGTATCGTCGACGAGTGGCTCGAGGTCGACCCAGACGTTGCGAATCCGCTGTAGGGCAGGGACGTATATTGGGCCAAACTCCCCGGCTCGGTCGCCGTCGCTCATGCAGTCAGTTCGTGGCTGGCTTCGTCGTATGCCAGTGCCGCCTGCGCGACGGCGAGATTCTGTCGCGTCGTCTTCCAGACGGTGACGTCTTCCCACCCCTCGGCGTCCTCGGTGTCGAGTTCGCGGACGAGTTCCGCTGGCGAGAGTACGTCATAGCGCTCCTCGAATTCGCGAATGTCGGCCTTCATCTCCTTGATTTCCTTGAGAAGGTCCTCTCGGGAGACTTCGTCTCGCAGTGCGCGAATCCGGGACATAAGGATCCGATCAGCGTTTCGCCTGTACAGCGTGGACTGGCCGTCGTGGTCCGTTTCCGCGAAGCCGGTACTGACGAGCGCGTTGCAGTGTCGCCGTGCCGTCGGCTCGCTAACGAGCGCCCGGTCTGCAATCTTGGCTGCGGACTGCCCCTCGTGGGTCTGTTCGACGATCTCGTAGACACGCTCGAAGGGCGTCGTGTCTGCTTTCCACTCCGCTTTGACCTGTTCGTTGACGTCGTCGGAGGAGTCTTCAGTCATGCTGTTGAGTACGTGGTGTGAAGCATAAATAATTTTGTGAGGAAATTATTTGTTTCTTTGCGCCTTGAAAACCGTGACCATGACTCCACGGTCGGCACGAAGAAGCCGATTACGAGAGCTCTGAATCGATCGTTTCGATCAGTTCACTTGCCGTCCGACTGATTCGCCCCAGGCGCTCCTGGAGTACCTCGGTTTCCTCGCCCTGCCATGCCGCCAGGTAGAACGCCGAGTTGCTCGTGTCGAGCCCAAAGTGTCGGCCGACCACGTACGCGACCGCCTCGGCTTCGACCTCCCGCTTCGGTCGTTCGGTGGCATCCTTGACGCCGACGTGGAGCACCGCGTGGGCGTACTCGTGGATCAAGACGCCCGCCATTGCTGCCTCGGAGTCCTGGGCCTTGACCTTGACCCGTGGCTGGCCGACGTTCGGTTGGGGTTTGCAGAGGCCGTCTGCCCCGGGGTCGGTCCAGGCTTCGGCCGGCACGATTCTGGCGTCGATGTCGAGCGTTTCTGCCGCGTCGAGCAGTCTCGAAAAGAGTTGGCCACCGTCTCCGGACGCTGCCGTCTCGAGTTCGGGCAGTGGCTCACCCTCCGTCTG
>CAZKGF010000291.1:0-2843 GCA_964552115.1 uncultured Halobacteriales archaeon | reverse complement strand
TGCTCAACCGGGCGAGCGAACTCGACGAACAAACGCCGGGAGACCTCGTCGTCACCGGATGCATGGCCCTGGCACAAGGTGAAGCATTCGAGGCGGCCGGAATCGACGCCGAAGTCCTCCACTGGGACGACGTTCCCACGCACGTCCTGAATGCTGAGTGTCCCACGGTGACTCCGGATGCCGAACCAGTTCTGGACGGCGTTATTGGCATCCTTCCCATCGCTAGGGGGTGTATGAGCGACTGTTCGTATTGCATCACCAAGCAAGCAACGGGTCGAATCGATTCACCCCCGATCGAGGAGAACGTCAGGCGCGCCAGAGCGCTTGTCCACGCAGGCGCCAGGGAGATCCGCGTAACAGGCCAGGATACCGGAGTCTATGGGTGGGACAAGGGCGAACGGACGTTACACCGACTGCTCGACCGTATCTGTACGGACATCGAGGGCGACTTTCGAGTTCGAGTTGGAATGGCCAATCCCAAGGGTGTTCACGGGATTCGATCCGAATTGGCGGCGACGTTTGCCGCCCACGAGAACCTGTACAACTTTCTGCACATCCCCGTTCAGAGTGGGTCGGACGACGTTCTGGGAGACATGCGACGCCAACACCAGGTTCGTGAATTTCGAGAGGTGGTCGAGACGTTCGACGAGTATCTCGACGAGTGGACGTTATCGACCGACTTTATCGTCGGGTTTCCCTCAGAATCGCCCGAAGATCACGATGCCAGTCTCGCCCTGCTCCGGGAGGTCGAACCGGAGAAGATCAACGTGACTCGATTCTCGAAGCGGCCGGGGACCGATGCAGCGGATATGCACGGGCTCGGGGGAACGGTCAAAAAAGAGCGCTCTCGGGAGATGACGGACGTGAAAATGGACGTAGTCGGCCAGGCGTATGAGTCAATGGTCGGGACAGTGCGCTCGGTGCTCGTCGTCGAGGATGGAACGGACGACTCGGTGGTTGGCTACGACCGGTCCTACCGACAGGTGGCGATTCCAGATGGGGCCACAGTTGGACTGGTTCCCGGCGACGAAGTCGACGTTCGGATTACCGGCCAAAACACGGTCTACGCGCTCGGTGAGCCACTCGACCCAGCCGCCTAGTCGATGTGACCTTCTTCGCGAAGTTGGGCGGCGTCTTGGCCGTCGTATCGCCACTCGATCGTCGCCTTCTCATCCTGCCAGGACCATGGCTCTACGAGCACGACGTCTCCCTCGTTGATCCAGGTCCGGTATTTCATTCGGCCCGGAATTCGGCCCATGCGGTTGACACCATCTTCACACTGCACCCGGACGTGGTTCCCACCATTGTGTTCGGTCACGACAGCAAATAACTCGTCCTCGTTGGGCATTCGGAGGTCCCGACGCCCGGTCTCTTCGCTCATACCCAAAGTACGCAGCGGAGACGGATAAGTGAGCGGCGGCGCACGCTACCGCCCCACACACCCCAGCACGCTTATTGGATGGCATCCCCAACCGACGGTAATGGATCGGACGAACGTTCCAACGGGACACACCATGGAGGAACGATGAGTCTGTTCGAAGACGTTGGTCGACGGGTCGAACGCTTCAAGCAGCAGGTTACGTCGGCAGCCGACGATGAGGCCGACCGAGAGTGTGAAGACTGTGGGACCCTCGTCTACACCGACCGGTCGACCTGCCCAGAGTGTGGAGGCGAACGGCTCGAACTCCGCTCTGACGATACTGAGACAGACGCCCAGTCGAGTTGACCAGTTCCCGTGGGCTGACAGCACAACCCACGGAACGGCTTTGGGTGACTGGACATTCTAGTGGGTATGAACTACGACCAGGCCCTCGACCGGGCCTATACAGACCTCCCGGAACACGAGCAGGCCGATGGCGATCGGCTGCAGATTCCCGATGCCGAAGGTGAATCCGACGGTGCGTTCACCCGACTGACAAACATCGGCGAGATTGCCGATGCCCTCTCCCGCGAGCCAGAGCACCTCCACCGATCGATTCAGCGAGAACTGGGGACGAACGGCCAATTCGAAGGAAACCGAGCGCGATACAATGGGAACTTTTCAGCAGCAGACTTCGAAACGGCCATCGACAACTACGTCGCAGAGTTCGTAACCTGTTCGGAGTGCAATCTGCCAGACACAGTGCTCACGACGGAAGACGGGGTCGCGATGCTCCGCTGTCAGGCCTGTGGTGCCTTTCGCCCGGTAGCCAAACGTACCGGCTCGGCCGCGACCCAGGCCACGCCCACGCTCGAAGAAGGCAACACGTACGAGGTTAAAATCACTGGCACCGGACGGAAGGGTGACGGCGTAGCCGAGAAGGGGAAGTATACGATTTTCGTCCCGGGAACGTCCGAGGGGCAGGTCGTGACCGCCTACATCGAGAGCATCAACGGGACGCTAGCGTTCGCCAGTCTCGCCTGAGCACGGTCCTGGTACTAGAAACCGACTGCGTTCGAGAGTTACGACTCATTCTGTCCGGAGGTGCGATTAGCCGAGCTGAGAAACCGCTCTGTGACGTCAGGCGAGGGGATCATGCATTCCTCCCGCCGGCCGAATACGTCGTATCTCGTCTTAGCGATGGCCGTGTAAACGAGGTCCCGGAGTGGCCTCGGGATTACCCGGAGTGCGCCGACGTGGGAAATCGGGCCGTCGAGATGACTCCCAATCCGTAGTACTGCTTCGGACTTGACGTAGCAGGTTCCGTCCTCGACGAGCACGATCGTTTGACGGTTTTCCGGATCGACGTCACACTCCGCCAGCAACTCCGTCGCCACCGCTGATTGCAATGTGGCGAATCGAAGCGTCCCAGAGTCGTCGTGACGAATGAGAAACTGGACGGACCCGGTACACAGATTGCAGA
>CAZKGF010000290.1:0-2868 GCA_964552115.1 uncultured Halobacteriales archaeon | reverse complement strand
AATTCGACCTCGACGATCCCCAGATCGACGTGCAGGAAGTCGACGAACCGGATCTTAACGCCCGGATCGTCGCCGACCGCCTGGCCAACGCGCTCGAACGTGGCTGGTATTTCCGCAAAGCCGGCCACACCACGATCGACCGGATCATGGAAGCGGGGGCCCTGGGTGCCGAGATCGTCCTGTCGGGGAAGGTCACTGGCGCCCGCTCGCGCGTAGAGAAGTTCAATCGCGGGTACATCAAGCACAACGGTGAACCCGCCGAGGAGATCGTCGACGAAGGAATCGCGACGGCAGTCATGAAACTCGGGACGATCGGTGTCCAAGTACGGATCATTCCGCCGGGCGCCGATCTCCCGGACGATTTCGAGGTCTACGAAGGCGTCGAAGTCGAGGAGTACGTCGAGGAAGCCGAAGGCGTCGAGGAACTCCTGGCCGAAGAGCCCGAAGGCGAGGCGGAGGCTGGCGAACCCGCGGCCGAGCCCGAGGAAGCGGCTGAGACGGCCGAACCGACGCCCGAAGAGGAGATCGTCGAAGAGGCGGCCGAAGCCGAGGAACCCGACACCGTCGAGGAGGCGGAGGCCGATATCGACGACCTCGAAGCCGACGTCGAGGCCGAACTCGACGAAGACGTCGAGGCCGAAGCCGAGGAACTGATGGACGAAATGGAAGGGACGACGGAGGAAGACGAATGACGATCCTTCACCCCGTCGAACTCCGTGACATGACGCCTGCCGAACGGCAGGCCGAACTCGAAGATCTCGAGACGGAGTTACTGAACGCCCAGGCCGTCAAAGCCGCCGGTGGGATGCCGGAAAATCCCGGCCGCATTTCCGAGATGCGACGGACGATCGCGCGGATCAAAACAATCCAGCGCGAAGAGGGTGACCTGGACGAAGAGATCGACGCGGAGACCGTCGAAGCGACTGAGACGACCGTGGGTAGCCTGTTCGGGGGCTCGAGCGAATCTGAGCCCGAACCGGAAGCCGACGGCGACGAGACCGCCACCACGGAGGAATCCTGATGGCAGTCACGCCCGAGACGCTTCCACGACACGAACTCGTCGGCCTCGCGGTCGAAGTCATCGACGGGGCCGACGACGCCCAGATCGGCATCGCGGGCACAGTCGTCGGGGAGACGACGAAGACACTCGTCATCGAGACGGCCGATCGGGAGTGGCAGGTGCCAAAGGCGACCGCGACGTTCGCGGTAACCTTGCCCGACGGCGAAGTCGTCGCAATCGACGGCGAGGAGTTAGTCGCGCGGCCGGCACGACGAACGGAGCAGCAAGGTGATTCGAAATGGCGCTAGGACTGAATGTAACAGAACCAGAGGAATCCTGCTCGGATGAGAACTGTCCGTTCCACGGCTCGCTTGCCGTGCGCGGCCAGACGCTCACTGGCGAGGTTGCCTCGACAGCAATGGACAAGACCGTCGTGGTCGAGCGAGAATACGACGTCACCGTTCCGAAATACGATCGATTGATGAAACGGCGGAGCCGCGTCTCGGCACACGCACCGCCGTGTTTTGACCTCTCGGTCGGTGACACGGTCACGATCGCAGAGACACGGCCGCTTTCGAAGACCAAATCACACGTGGTCGTCGAGCAGGTCGAGGCCGCCGACGAGACCGTCCACGCGACGGTCTCCGGAGGTGAGGACTGATGGAGGCACTCAACGCCGACGTCACGCAAGGCCTAGAGAAGGGCTCTCTCATCACCTGTGCGGACAACACCGGTGCCCGCGAACTGAAGGTAGTGAGCATCGCCGGCTATTCGGGAACGATCAACCGCCACCCCAAAGCCGGACTCGGTGACAAGATCACCGTCTCGGTGACCAAGGGCACGCCGGAGATGCGCCGACAGGTACTCGAAGCCGTGATCGTCCGCCAGCGCAAGCCCATCCGACGACCGGACGGGACGCGCGTCAAGTTCGAAGATAACGCTGGCGTGATCGTCGACGAGAACGAAGATCCCCGGGGGACCGAAATCAAAGGACCGATCGCTCGCGAAGTCGCCGAGCGATTCGGAAGTATCGCCTCAACGGCAACGATGATCGTATGAGTAAGCAACCACGCAAACAGCGAACGGCACAGGCGACGGCCCCGCTCCACGAGCGTCACAAGCAGGTGCGCTCGACGCTGGCCGACGACCTCCGCGAGGAGTACGACCAGCGAAACGTACGGGTCAACGAGGGCGACACCGTCGAAGTTCTCCGCGGCGACGAAGCCGGCGCGGAGGGTGAGGTAGTCGCCGTCGATCTGCGTGAGGCAGTCGTCCACGTCGAGGACGTGACGCTGGAGACGGCCGACGGGGAAGAAGTCCCCCGGCCGATGGATGCGAGCAATCTCCGGGTCACCGCACTCACGACGGACGACCCCGAGCGTGTCGCCCGCCTGGAATCGGAGGCGGATAGTGCATGAGTAACCACCAAAAACGGCTGTCGGTGCCCAAGTCCTGGCCGGTCGAGCGCAAGACGGAGAAGTTTACCGTCAAGGCAGACGCGGGGCCTCACGGCGAAGCCGGGGTTCCCCTGTTGATCTTGCTCAGGGACGTCCTCGGCTACGTGGATACCCGGAAAGAAGCCAGATTCGCGCTCAACCGAGACAACGTTGTCATCAACGGCACGCCGATCAACGACGAGGAGCGACCGGTCGGCATGTTCGACATCGTCGCCTTCGAGGAGCGCGAGGAGCACTATCGCGTGTTCCCCGGCCAGGGAGGACGACTCGCGCTCACCGAAATCGACGCCGATGCAGCCGAGTCCAAGCTCGGAAAGATCGTCGGCAAGCAGACCGTCGGTGCGGACACGGTCCAGTTGACGCTGCACGACGGCGAGACGCTGTTGGTCGATTCGGATTCCCCATACGATG
>CAZKGF010000289.1:0-2884 GCA_964552115.1 uncultured Halobacteriales archaeon | reverse complement strand
TTAGGTTCGCCCGAGAGAAGCATGGCAGCGTGGGGGACGCGCTAGAGGTGTTCGATGAATGGACTGGCCGGTCGACGCGGTTCACCGATCTCGCCCCGCGATGGGGACAGCTGGCGCGGTCGGTGACGATACAGTACGAGCCGACGCAGCTCGTGGTGGACGCGTTGGAACAGCTTCACCGTGACGGCGTCGAGGCGGTGACCCTGCCGCAGCTGTTCAGGCGCGCCTGTGCGTTGAACCAGCCGCTCGCCGTCGAAGTATTCGTCACTCGAGACCGACGGGAGGAGGTCCTCGATAGTGATGGAGAACTCGTTGATAACGCTCTCGACGATCCGACTGTCTACAAGTCGGGCGCGTACTTCCAATTCAAGGCGCAGCTCTATCACGTCGGTCTTCTCACCACCGGTGGGACGGATGACGGAACTGCGGCGCTCTCTAACGAGTGGACGTTGGAGCAGCCAGTAACTCGTAACTGAAAATAAGGATAGCACAACAAAACGTCGGTCAAAGTTCAAATGCGGATTTGAACATCTGCTTCGGGTGCAAAACCTGGGCCGAGATTTGGGCCGACCTGGATTTGGTAATATGCCAAGGGTTCAATGCGCACGTTGTAGCGTCAAGTTGGGAATCTGAACAGGACTTCCCACCTGTCCAAAATGATCTCCTCCCTCGTATGGACGGAATGTTTCCGCGCTCGTGTACCTTCCGCTTCGAAAAGAAGACGTAGTTCCCTGTAACCGACGCCGTGATCACATCCCCAAAGTCAGCCCGTCCTGACCTTCTCAAAGACGCCGATCATCGACGAAACGGATCCGATACTCTCCATCTCCGAGGAATTCGATGAAACCCTCATCACGAAGGACCTGTAGCTGCTGACGGATTTTCGCCCGGATATGCTGGTTCTCCGGATACATCTTGGCCAGTTGTTCTTCGAAATCGTAGATTTCCCTCAGAGTAAAATGATCGCCTGGTTGATGATTCAGCTCGTCGATACAGTCCATCACGGCTGTCGTCCAATCGCGGGTTTCGGTATCCTCCTCGGCGAGGAACGTCGTTTGCTCGAACTTGTTTCGCGCTTTCTCCGCCGGAACCGCACTGCCTTTCTCTACGACCTTGATCCGGCCGGCATCGGGGATTCGTTCGAGAAGGATGTTCGAACCGACCCACCCTGATCGTCGAGCGTCTGAACTTAGAGGCTCGCGCTTTTCGACAACGGACGGCGTTAGAAAGTAGCCCGGAACGAAGAAGAGATCGGTTACTTGCCAGTTGTTTGGATCGAAACCCATGAAGGCGTAATCTGGCGCTTCGTTGGCCCGGATCGCTTGTATCTTCGGCCCGTAGGCGGAGTTGGCTACTTTGCGGCCGTGACCTCCTCGTTTGGCCTTGAGCTGAATGCGTCGATCACAGGAGGGGCAAAGGAAATCTTCGACCCGCTTTCCAGGACGATGTGCCTCGATTTGGTCGACATCGCAATTCAGACAATACAAGTTATTTTCCGCCCAGGTCTCGGTAATAACCCGGCTGCGTTGAGCTTTGGATGTGTAACCCTCGGCAGTGGTGGGATCGAGGGCAAGGTCCATAGGAGACGGTTGAGGCGGGGGGTCATAGATCCGTTGGGGATTACGATACTTGATTGGCGTACGTCATGGAAGCGTATCGTGACAGCGTATAGGTCGAATTCAAAACTGGTCCTTTCAGATAACGTGTTTTCTCGCCCCCCACTGGCCCAGGGCGATCCAACCAGACTCGCAGATTCCACATGGGCGGGACGACCGTTCAGAATAGCGGTCGAACTCGAGGAAAATGACGTCATCTGTCAAGGGGTGGCCACGTCCGCACCATCTGTCTGAGAAGCTCGCTCGCCGGGAGCCCCTCCTCAGCCGCGATGGCCTCGACGAGTTCGTAGGCGCGTTCGCGGCGGCCGCTGATCCGGTCGTTCGGTGCACCGGCCCACTGGGCGAGCGCCTCGATGACGATGATCCAGTCTTGCGGGTGGAAGTCGCCCGGTCGTTCGTCGGTGGTCATATCGGTTCGGGATGGCTCGTCATGGTATTTGAAGGATCGCAGGTACCCATGGCCATTCGCCAAAGCAACCCCCCTTGCCACCGACTATATCTGGGAGTCCTGCTCTGTGGCGGAACTCGGACGCGTCGAGACGTCGAACCGGACAGACGCCAAACGGGTCCTCGGCAAGATCTCTCTCGACCTCCTCGGCAACGTCTGAGCACATTGGACCACGGCCCGCTCCCGAGCGTCCGACGTGGCGGAGGCCATCCTTATGTTCACGGCCATCACTCGGTCGTCATGGACCACGTTCCACCCGAGCCGGCTACCGAGGCCATGGACGGCGTCTTCCTCACGCAGATGGCCGTCGGCGAGGGGATGAGCATCCAGCATCTCAGGATGGACCCCGGCGCTGTGATCCCGATGCACAGCCACCACCACGAGTAGGTGGGCTTCGTCTACCAGGGGGAACAGACATTCGTGCTGGAGGACGAGGAGGCTGTGACGGTGGGGCCAGGCGAGTCCTACGCGCTCGCCGGGGACGAATCCCACGGGGCCCAGAACCGTGGCGAGGAGGTCATGCTTGCCATCGACGTATTCGCCCCACCACGGCCGGACCCGGACTGGTTGGACTGATCGGGTCTCGACTGGGCCGGGGGCGTTCTACTGCCGCCTGAAACGGCGAGTTCATCTTCGAACAGTCCGACGTCATCGAGCCAATTGACATCGGCGACCAGTCTGACTTAGGAGCGTTTGGAGTCACCTCGACAATCGATCGATCTCCTTCGTCGATATCCCGCCGGTCACCTTCTCGATCTACCTGTTTTTATTCGCGCCCCGACGGGCGAGGCGCGAACTGACCCGTGCCTCGTGACCCGCA
>CAZKGF010000288.1:0-2911 GCA_964552115.1 uncultured Halobacteriales archaeon | reverse complement strand
GCTCGATCGTCAGCATGTCCCGCACGAGATTCTCGGTCCCGCGGCGAATCCGTTCCGACACCGCTTGATCGGACACGTTGAGTTCGTCCGCCACTTCTTGGATCGAGCCCTCGCGGGGCACCTGGAAGTAGCCACGTTCAACCGCTGCCAGGAGGGCCTCCTGTTGCTCGAGTGTGACGTCACCGCGCGTATGGCGCGGGTGCCGGGCCGGGAATAGCTGTTCGAGCTGGAAGGACGGCCCATCCTCGGCGAAATGCGAGTGGAAGGTCTCGAACTGCTCGCGAGTCATAAAGCGGATCCGGAGCAACCACTCCTCGTCGCGTCCGGACGCCTCCAGAATCACGCCCTGATGGTCGATCATCGTCTCGACGAGCCGGTTGATGTCGTCGCTCCACTCGAGATGATAGAGTTGTTCGCCGTTGAATTTGGCTGTCGACCGAAGCTCTTTGACGGTCCGGTCGTTGGCCAGGGCATCGGTGAACCCGTCTGCGTCCCCATCGGCGGCCCATATGCACGGCAAGGTCGTTCCCGGAACGTGAGCAGCCATCCGATCTGCCTCGACGGCCACCTCCGGGTAGACCGGTAATGTCTCCGACAGTGCAAACGAGTCCGTTGGGATCGAAAATTCGGCGATCGTTACCATGCTCGGGGTATCAGGTGACTGCGGATAAGTCCGTCCCGTCAGGCGGTACCCCTCGTCTCAATTGACAAGCCCCAGTCCCAAGGCGCTCCGGCGCGCTACTCACCGTCTGTGCGCCAGCCCGGAGCACACCCCGCTCGACGATGTCGATCGTACCATCCTCCAGATTCTCCAGCGCGATGCCCGCCACGCCACGGCAGTCGACATTAGCGAGCGGATCGACGTCTCGGACGGGACGGTTCGCAACCGCATCCAGGCCCTCGAAGAACGGGGCGTCATCGAGGGATACATCCCGATGATCAACTACGAGCAGGCGGGCTTCCAGCTCCAGGTGCGGATCATGTGTACTGCCCCAATCGAGCAGCGCCATGAACTGGCCAAGGAGGCCCTCCAGATCGAAGGCGTCGTCGAAGTCCACGAGGTAATGACCGGCCGTCGGAACGTCCAGGTGGCGGTGGTCGCGCCACGGCACGACGACCTCACACGCGCGGCGACGGAACTCTCGGACCTGGGCCTCGACATCGAGAGCGAGGAACTGATTCGCCACCACTACTTCCGTCCGTTCAACCACTTCGGCGTCGCGGACGTGAGCGAAGGCGAGGAGGGAACATACGATGTCTGAGTTCTACCCCATGGGCGAGTGCGATCCTCCACTCGAAACGGTCTAATCGTGTTACATGAATTCGAAAATCTAAATCGATGAAATTAGGATTATCGCAATATATCAGCGAGTGGTTGTTACCATCCGAAAATATTGGCGAATCTTTTTATGGAGATAGGCCTTCCGAAACGGTGATGCAATTGAACCCTCTCAGCCAGGAGTCTGCCAGCGACCGCGTTGTGCAAGCGGTCGCCGACTATTCAGATACGGATCCACTGGAACTCCCGCGTTTGTTCGATGCGGTCGAGCCTGAAGCATTCGATGCCATCGTCGAGCGACTAGACGACGGCTATGTTCGATTTCAGTATGCAGGCTACGACGTTACCGCTCACGGCGGTGGGGCTATCGACGTGACACCGACGTCATACACTGTCGATCAACAGGCCATGACGGGAGAGAATGGGCGGGAATTCGCCCAGGATTGACCAGGGCGGTGACCTCAACGAAATCCTCTTCGTTGAGGACAATCCTGGCGACGTCCGGCTCGTACGTGAAGCGTTCAAGCAGGCGGAGGTCGACGTAGAGGTACGCATCGCCACCGATGGGGTGGACGCGATCGCGGAATTGTCTCACCGTCGCAATCAGTCGGAGTCACTTCCTGAGCTCGTCCTTCTGGACTTGAATATACCCCGGATGGATGGTCTCGAGTTCCTCGACGCCCTGAGGGACGACCCAGCACTGTCACACCTGCCGATACTCGTCCTGACGAGTTCGACCGACGACGAAGACGTGGTTCGGTGCTACGCCAAGTCGGCGAATGCCTACCTGACCAAGCCCGAGTCTCCCGACGAACTTGTCTCGCTCGCGGATGCTGTGGTGTCGTTCTGGATCGAGCGGGCGAAATTCCCGGCCGAAGTCAGATGAATATTATTCGCTTCCGATCGGATGATCTGATGAGGTCGCGTCATCAAGGTGCCTCCGGAGCAGAAAACCACGAGAAGCCAGTTTGTCGCTGGGGTCCACTGGCTGTTCGGCTCTGAGATATCCTGGTTGGGAACCGATTAGGTATCATATCTCAGCCCTTCCAGAAGCAAGTGAGTTCTCCGCAAAATTGCAAAAGGGGATCCAAGATTCCGGTCGCTCACACACTCTCCCTGCAGTAGCGGTGCAGTCCTCTGCTCACATTAGAACGTCTGGACGGAGAGTAGAACTCCGGACCATGGCTCTGCAAGCCAGTTTCTACTGACTTCTCTGGACCCAAGGAACCCCTTCTATCTTTCGTAGGCGGATTTGCTACGTCGGTGATCAGGACCACCTTCCACAAAAAGACGTATATCAGTTGGCCAAGCGCCCAAGAAAACCAACAACACATTCCCTCCAGTACATCTTCTACCGAGACTGGTAGACATAGACGTGATGGGTGGAGACCATTTCAGGTTCCCGTAGTATCGCCATACAGCGCGTCTACGGCCGATTCACTAATTCAGTATTACCCCGCCTAATTCCAGCCATAACAACGTATAGAGAGGTATGTACCTGTGATATGGAGTCAGACGAGACCACAAACAGTACAGTTAGCAGACGGGGGATGATGGCCTTAGTCGGGACGGGTGCCTTTGGTGCTGTTGCAATCGGCGCTGGGTCGACGGTTCTCAGTGACACCGCGGGCG
>CAZKGF010000287.1:0-2925 GCA_964552115.1 uncultured Halobacteriales archaeon | reverse complement strand
GCGCAGCCCCACCAGAGATAAACCCTCTGACCCGTCGGTCATCGGAATACCGGACGACTGCGCTCGTCTCCGCATTGACGAACGCCGTGTAGGTCACGCCAGCGGCGCTGTCGGGAACGACTCTGACCTGCCAGTACAGCGTTCCGTTCCGGACGATCGGGAGCGGTTCGCTGGGTGACATCGAGTTCCAGTTCACCCGGGGATTGTTCTGTTCGACGAAGTTCGCGGCTTTTCGTGGTCCTAACAGTGCGTTTTGGACGTTTGTCCGAAATCGGGACATTTCCCCCGTTCGGGCATCGATCGTCCAGAGTTGGTAGATGCCCGCCGCGTTGCCCCAGGGTTCGGCGGCCACGACGTAGGTGATGCCTTCGTTTGTCGTGACGGTGAACGGCTGGCGATTGCCCTCACCAGGGAGGTCAGCCAATTCCAGTTGGTCCTCGTGAGTGAACCACTTGTTCAGAATGCCGTTTTGATACTGCATTGAATTGACGCGGGTTCTGGCCAAATCGTACGGGTAAAACCGCTGGGCAGACAGTATCTCGTTGTCCTGGGCTTCCGCCGGGGAGAGGTGGGTTATCTCACAGTCCGGTGTGACGAGTGCGACACCCCCAAATCGGGGGACGGAGTAGACTTGTGGAAGCGGCGTAAGCCGAAACTGGTGGGCGTGGCGTTGGTACGGGACGGCCATGACCAGCCCGCCCTCGTGTCTGATCATAAATGGGTCCTGATAGTCGACGGCGTACTCGCTCTTGCGAAGCGTCCAGAGGTAGTCATCGGTCACCAGCTGCCCCTGTCCACAGGTAAATTCCTGCTCGTCGATCGAGACCTGTTTGCTCTGCGTGGTCATATTCACGAAGGCCGCACCGGCCTGGCGACTGACGAACGTGTTGACCAGCCCATCGGGTTGGAGGGCATACGACCAGTGGGGAACTCCGTCGATAAATGATATATCGCCCTCAGCGATCGAGTGGCGAGGAAATTGGAGCGAGTTTTGGGCGTATTGACTGCCGACGGCAGCCGGGAGGATTCGCGGTTGGTCCGTCCCCGTATCTGGGAGCGCTTCGAGTTCCGTTACCGAATCCGAGACTTCGATTGCGAGGTGTTCGTTGGCGTATTCGCCCCCGACGACCGGCGCGACGAGCGCGAACACCAGCGCGACCACGGCCAGGCCCAAGAGAAGCCGACCGGCGATTCGACGACGGCCCGCCAGCCGAAACCCTGCAATCGCAAACAGTACAGCGACGGCGCTCCACTGAAGCATCCCGGGACTTCGGTAGACGATCCCGTAGACGAGGGGATGAATCCACGGCCGGAAAAACCAGAACGTGACGAAAATAGCGAGGAGGAGGGCGATGCCGACTCCACCCAGGAAGCGACCGCTCGGGAGACTCCGGCCAGTAAACGGATCGGGTAACTCGACGTCGGGCCGATCGTCGCGGGGCCCCCGTGGCGACCCGGCATCGGATTCCGACTCGTCACTCATGTCCTTCTGGGCGAGGCGGGAGTACTAGTTCTCTTCGAAGGCTGCCTGTCACCACAAGTCTTAGCTCCCAACCACGAGACGTTCCGTCCATGTCGATCACATCGGACTGGGGCGACTGGCTCCTCCAGGATATCGAGGCCGCTGATCCTCCTGGTATCGCCGCCTGGTATCTCGGATGTAACGGCTTCGTGATCAAGAGTTCGAGTGGAACCACGATCTTTATCGACCCCTATCTGGGCTTGGGCGATCCTCCGAGGACGGTCCGAATGATCCCGGTTCCGTTCGATCCTACAGCTGTGACATCGCTCGATGCGATCCTGGCGACGCACGAACACACCGACCACGTCCACGGTCCGACCCAGGGCCCCATGCTCGCCCAGACGAACGCAGATTTCTACGGGCCAGATGCGAGTGTGCGAACGGCCAGGGAGGCAGACTGGACGACGACGTACGATCTCGAGCCGGATCAGCTCAACCGGGTGACCGAAGGAGACACGATTCGGATCGGCGACCTCACTGTCCACGTCGAACCTGCGACTGACCCCGACGCGGACCATCCTGTTTCGTACGTCTTCGACCATCAAACGGGCACGTTCTTCCACGGTGGCGACGCGAGACCCGGTGGGTTCGAACGTATCGGCGCCAGTCACGATATCGACGTTGGCGCGCTCGCGTTCGGGTCGACCGGGATGATCCCCGACAAACAGTCGGGCACACCGACCCGGACGACCTGGTATAACGACGAAAACGACATCATTCGTGCGGCCAACGAGCTCCGACTCGATACGCTGGTCCCCACGCATTGGGACATGTGGAAAGGACTGACCGCTGATCCGACTGCACTGCATCACCACGCACGGAGTTTCGACTACCCTGGCACGTTGGAGATTCTCGAAATCGGCGACCGGATCGACGTGTGAGTCGGGGTTACGATCGGTTACGACAGGTTTTTCCATGGATTGGCAATAGGTCACGATTACCGACTGGACCGGGGATTCCCTCATGAGTGATTCACAGCCGTCTGACGTGGTTACCGTCGCCTCGGATGGGGTGACGGTCACGAAGGAGTTCAAAGCCGACGAGTTTCCCGTCCCGGCAATCGCCTTCGAGTTCGACTCCGAGCGAGACGTCCCAGTCGCGGTTCGTCTCGTCGATGCCGTTCCATCGACAGTCTCGGTCAAAGATCTCGGATTTCACCCCGAGTTTGGGAGCGAGCATTGGACGATCCAAGAAGGGCAGATTGTCTTCGAGAAGGAACTTGATCCCGATTCGACGTACACAACAGTGTATGGTATTCGGGGAACAGGGACGACCGACGTCCAACAGTTCCTCTCCGAACCGGACCTCGAACGAGTCGATCCACCGCAGGCAGGGGATGCCGAGGAGGGAGACGAGGACGAACCCGAGACGGAAGCAATTCCTGGCGTAGTGCCAGAACAGAC
>CAZKGF010000286.1:0-2944 GCA_964552115.1 uncultured Halobacteriales archaeon | reverse complement strand
CCACCCATGTCGGCGGTTGCGCTTGGCCCGGTCGCAATGATTCGGGACCGCCGGTCATCGGGAATCGTACTCCCCAGCCTGTCGAAGGCCTCACTCATGTCCGATACGATATCGCTTTCGGCGAGGACGGCGACGTGGGTTTCGGCATAGAGGCTCACTTGCTCGTCCCCACGAGGGCCGCCTTCGATGATGATGGACCCGTAGTCGGCGATTGCAAATTCCGCCGGAGTTACGCCAAATGACGCGCCAGCAACACTGTCGCGGTCTACCGAACGATCGACGCTATCGGGAAGTTCAACCCCGTCGATGTCGATCGCCACACCGACCGCGGGCTGTTCCACGAGGTCAGCCAGTGCGCTTGTGGCCTCAGTCGCTGGCACTTCGGTCAATCCAACATCGAGATCCGCCAGCGACGCCGCGAACGTCGCACTGGGGGCCGTTGACATGCCCGGGTCTGGGAGGGAGGCAGCCAAGGGTGTTTCGGCTCTCCAGGTGTGTTACTCGAGCGCTGACAGCTCGAATTCGAACGCCGCCACCGGCACCTCCAGGTCGTGCCCAACGAGTACTTCGGGATGGATTTCCCCGATGACGCCGACCGGATCGCCGTCGACGACGACGGACGCACTTCGACCCTGGATGAACGTGGGGTGATCGATCGGGGGGGTGCTCAGATCTGCGCCGAACGCAGCAGTGATGCCCTGTAGTCTACTCTTTGCACGTTCGTACGAGCTGTCCGTGCGTGCCAGCACGGCGGCCAGCGTTCGTCGCTCATCGACCCCCGTATTTTCGCGTGAATCGACGGTAGCGGCGAGTCCGATCTCAGCCAGTTCCTGGGGATAGCGACGGTGAGTGTTGTTCTCGAGAACCATTAGCAGCGAGGGCAAGGCCCAGGTCCGAAGCATCGTGTATTCCTGACTGTAGGGCTCACGGATCGTGACCGGTTGTCCTCCGCCGACGACGTCATCACCCGGTTCGAGGCTGAGTCGCTCGAAATTCTCGACTTCGTTGATCAAGTGGAAGTTCAATAGATCCTCGAAGCCCAGACCGACCAAGACGTCGCGGGCTGCGTCTTCGAGTCGGGTTCGATCGTGTCGCCGCCCAACGGTCGAAACATCTGGATAGACTGGCTCGAGGTCGTTGAATCCGTAAGCCCGCCCGATGTCGTCGATGACGTCTAGGGGATGGAGGACGTCTACCCGGTACGGGGGAATCTCGACTTCGTAGGCGATCTCATCATCGCCAATCTCTGTCTCTGTGGCGGTCAGGCCGGCACGCTCGGCGCAATCGATCACCGTCTCTCGGTCCAGATCAACACCGATGATTTGCTCGACCCGCTCATGCGTCACAGTTTTCTGCCGGACCGAAAGATCCGGGCGGTCCAGAACTCGACCAGCGTTCTCGCCGGGGGAACCGTCGGCGTAGTCGACGGACACCAGTTCCACCCGACCGCCACGGGCTGTGAGGGCATAACAGATAATCGTACACATCCGATCGATCGTCCACTGGTCGGTCCCTGTGAGTTCGATAAAGAGGTCACGGGAGGCTGTGGTCACTTCGGTCCGTTTCCCGTTGATAACTGGCGGAAACGAGAAGAGGCCAATTTCGTCGTAGATGGCCGGGACTCGGTCCATGTCTGCGACTAGATCGGCATACTCCGAGCCCATGTGGTGCGTTTCCAGGACCTCCGAGGGCGTCATGGCACTGTCACTTTCCAACGGGACGAACTCGACCCCGTCCGGATCCACAGCTGTGTAGCGAATTCCCTTCTCCCCCTGGGCTGTTCCGGGTTGTCCTTTGAGCATAGTGAGGTCGTGGACTCCGATGGCACCTTTGGCCCGGGTCCGCCCCATCGTCGCGTGCAGTTTCTCTTGGAGTTGGATGAGGGAGTCCAACGCCGCAGGATCGAGGTCTAACCCACGGACAACAGCCCCGGTTACGTATGGACGCTCCGAAGGTTGATCTATGACTTCGATGGTCCACTCGGCGTCGTTCGTCCCGGGGACATAGACGCCACGATCGTCACCATACTGGTACCGTAACGATCGAGCGACACCCTCGACACTGAGACGATCCAGCCGATCGGGGGCGAACTCGAGTTGGAACTCGTCGTCCTCTGTCCTTCCCTCGAACTCGAGCCCAAGGGCGAAGAGATCTGCTTTGAACTCGTCGTCAGTCTTCCCGCCATGGCCAGTCAGGTCGCGGAGTTCGTCAGGATCTACATTGACAACGGGCATTAGTGAACCACCTCGGTTTCTCGTAACAGTTCTAGATCGCACAACGTTCCGTGGACGTCACGAATGTCTTCGAACCCGTACATCAGCATGAGGAGCCGCTCGAGAGACAGTCCCCAGGCCATAACGTCGGCCTCTACGCCCAATGGGGTTGTCACCTCGTCCCGGAAGATGCCTGAATTGCCGACCTCCACGAGTTCGTCCGTCGTTGGATGTGTACCGAACAGTTCGAAGCTGGGCTCGGTGTACGGGTTGTAGTGTGGTTTGAATTCCAGGTCGGTAATGCCGAACTGTTCGTAGAATTCTGTGAACGTCCCCATCAGGTCCCGTGCCGAGAGTCCGTCGGCCATTACCCACCCTTCGATTTGGAAGAACTCGAGGAGATGAGTCGGATCCAACGTATCATTCCGATAGACCTTTTCGACGCTGAAGTATCGCTCGGGTGGCTCCAATTCACCCTCTAGGTATCCAGAGAGAACGCGCATCGAAAGGGAGGTGGTGTGGCCCCGAAGATCCAACCGTCGAGCTGTTTCTTCGGTCCACGGCGAGTGATAGCCTTCACCGTCCTCCCCAACACCATTGCGGTGGGCCGACCTGACTCGTTCCACCAGTTCATCGGGCAGGTCGTCGATCTCACTTGGCTGAGACAGCGCGAACTGGTCCCAGTGAGTCCGGGCGGGATGGTCCTGGGGCATGAATAGACAGTCGTTAAT
>CAZKGF010000285.1:0-2955 GCA_964552115.1 uncultured Halobacteriales archaeon | reverse complement strand
GCAACGCCGGCCGCCGATATCTTCGAAATGTCGACGATCAATGGTGCCCGTGCTGCCGGGTTCGAGCGCGTCGGTGCACTGCGTCCCGGCTGGCGGGCTGACATCATTGGCCTCACGACCGACGTGACACGGGCGGTGCCGTTGCACGACATCCTCTCTCATCTGGTGTTTGGGGCCCGAGAGAGCGATGTCGAATTCACGATGGTCGACGGCCAGGTACTCATGCGAGACGGGACCGTCGAAGTCGCGGATGCCGACCGGATCAGACAAGACGCCCGCGAAGTCGCCGAAGCACTCGATCTCGAGGCCGAACGCGAAAGCGCACAGCGGGTGAAACCCTAGCCTGGTCTTCGTTCGGTCCTCCCAGTCCCCCAAACTCTATCTAGCCGCGCTTACTATGGGTTGTATGCGCAGGGTATCGAGAGCGGATGGCAACACGAATGTTGACAGGCCCGAGTGGCCCCGAGGGCGGAGGGCACACCCATGACTGTGGAGCTGACGGTCAACGGCGATCCGTTGCACGTCGACGAACAACGCGATGCAAACCTGGCAACGGTGCTCCGGGATGCCGGATACAAAGGCGTCAAATGTGGCTGTGATGGGGGCGTCTGTGGCGCTTCGAAGGTCCTCATCGACGGCGACGCACGGATGGCCTGTGGGCTGACACCACCAGATGTCGACGGGAGCGAAATCCAAACCATCGAATCACTCGGCTCCCAGGACGATCTGCACCCGATCCAACAATCGTTCGTCGACCATTTCGCGGTTCAGTGTGGCTTTTGCATTCCAGGGATGATCATCGAAGCAACCGATTTACTCGCGGACAATCCCGACCCATCAGAGCGGGAGGTTCGCGCCGCACTCGCGGACAACATCTGTCGGTGCACCGGCTACGAGAAACCGATCGCTGCCATCCAGGATGCAGCCGGCCGACTCAGAGGCGAAGACCCTCTCCGTGCCGACTACACGGTCGCGACCCGTGGAGGTGAGGCCAGTGACTGATGACCTGAGACCGGACGGCGGTACGACTCGGTCGGCACCCGAGGAAGCCGATGAGCTGACGACTGAACCCGAGTCGGCAGCCGAGGACAGGCTCGCACCGGATGAACGAACGAGTGTGTCTCAACCGGCCGAGAAAGATGACGATCGCAAGCTAGTCACTGGCGAGGCAAAGTACACGGCAGATTACGACGCCCAGTTCCCGGATCTGGCACACGCAAAGGTCCTCCGGAGCGAGATACCCCACGGACGCGTCACGGCAATCGATACGTCGGCGGCCGAGGCCATGGACGGCGTCTTGGCCATTTTGACCCCCTGGAGCGAGGGGACACCCGACGCCAAGTACACCAGTGCCGGCCAGTCCTATCCCGAACCGAGCCCGTGGGACATGCACGTCCTCACAGAGCGGGTCCGGTACGTGGGTGACTGGATCGGAGCTGTCGCGGCCGAGTCCGTCGAGATCGCACAGGCAGCCATCGAGGCCATCGATGTCGAGTACGAGGAAGCGGACTACGTCCTCGATGCCGAATCCGCCTTCGACGAAGACGCCCCGCAACTGTTCGACCCGGACGACGTCGAGAACAAGATCGTGGGCCACGATTACGAGCGAAACCGGATGTCTCATATCGAAGGCGAACTCGGTGACGTGGCCGGCGCCTTCGATCGGGACGACGTCAACGTCCACGAGTCAGAATGGGAGACGATTCGCCAGTCACACGCCCAGGTCGAGAAACACACGACACTCGCGTATACCGACGAAGACGATCGGAAAGTACTGATCACTTCGACGCAGGTCCCCAATCACACTCGACGCCAACTCTCGGACCTGTTCGACATCCCCATCAGGGACATCCGCGTGAAAAAGCCCCGCGTGGGCGGGGGTTTCGGGGGCAAGCAAGCGATGGTGACAGAACCGGTCACGCTCGCTTTGTCCCTCGAAGCCGGCCGGCCGGTCCTGTACGAGGCCACGCGGGCCGAGGAGTTCGGGGGCATGCGTTCGCGCCACCCGATGCAGGTTCGGGCCAAAACGGCGGTTACCGACGACGGTGATATCGAGGCGATGGAGCTGTATGCCCTCTCGAATACTGGCGCCTACGGGAGTCACGGGATGACCGTCGCCGGCAACGTCGGTAGCAAGCCAATGCCGCTGTATTCGAAGGTTCCCAACGCCAGGTTCGAGGCCGACGTCGTGCACACGAACGTCCCACAGACCGGTGCGATGCGCGGGTATGGGGCTCCCCAGGGAACGCTCGCACTCGAGGGGCATCTCGACGAAGTCGCCCGCGATCTCGATCTCGATCCGATCGAGTTCCGCAAGCGCCACTACATGGAAGTCGGTGATGTCGACGAAATCGCCGGTATGATGGGCGGAGAAGGCGCCGAACGGATCATCCGGTCGTGTGGCTTGGACGAGTGCATTGAGCGGGGCATGGAGGCGATCGGGTGGGGCGAGATCGAACAGCCCGATGCCGACCACCGCCACCGGGGAATCGGAATGGCCCTTTCGGCCCAGGGGACCGGCGTCGCCGGAGACGAACTCGGCGGTGCCCAAATCATGATGAACGAAGACGGCACCTTCCACCTCCAGGTCGGCGGCGTCGATATTGGCACTGGTGCCGACACGGCCTTCATTCAGATCGCCGCCGAAGTGTTGGGCTGTGCGGAGACCGACATCGTCGTCAAGACGTCGGATACGGACAATACGCCGTTCGATTACGGCGCCTACGCCTCCTCGACGACATACATCAGCGGGATGGCGGTCATGAAGGCGGCACAGGACGCCAAAGAGCGCATCCTCGAATGGGGTTCACGGATGCTCGACGAACCTGTGTCTGCTCTGGAGACCGAGGATAGCCAGGTCGTCAGCCAAGACACCGGCGACTCGGTGACCCTCGAGGAGATCGGATACGAATCCGTCTACGGTGACGAAACGCGCGAGCACATCATGGGCAAAGG
>CAZKGF010000284.1:0-2977 GCA_964552115.1 uncultured Halobacteriales archaeon | reverse complement strand
GTCCGTACTAGCCCTTCGCGACGTCACGGATCGTGACGAATATGAGCAGCGCTTGGAGGTCGCCCAACGTGTCCTCCGGCACAACCTCCGCAACGAAATGACGGTCATCCGGGGCTGGGCAGATCACCTGACCGAATCCACTACGAACGGCCACACGACGGCTGCCCAACAAATCGTCAATACAGCTGACGAGCTAATCGATCTGAGTGAGAAGACTCAACGGATGGCTCGGCTGGAGGGGACGGACGAGGACACTCGTGTGATGATCGACGCATCAGCCCACCTCCGTGGTCTCCTCCAAGAATTTCGGGAAGACTATCCCGAAGTAGATATCGAGACGTCGCTTCCCGAGTCTGTAGCGATTCGGCTGCCTGACCGGGACGTCCTCGACATCCCCGTTCGGAACCTCCTCGAGAATGCGATCGAACACAACGACAGGTCCGAGCCCTGGCTTCGGCTCAGCGCGGAGACGACAGACTCGGCGCTCCGTATTTCCGTCGAAGACAACGGCCCGAAGATACCGCCAACGGAGTGGGAAGTCCTTGACCACGCGACGGAGGATCAACTGACGCATGGCAGCGGCGTTGGTCTCTGGCTGACGTACTGGGGCGTTCGGACGGTCGGCGGGCGCCTCGAATTTGACACCCGGGAGCGGGGTGGAAATCACGTCACGCTCGTGTATCCTCGGACCCATGACAGTCCCGACGTGGAACAATCGCGAGACTCATTTGGCCCCAGAACCGACTGACCCTATGGAACTCGAACCGCTCCCCGACGGGTGGGAGGTCTGGAGCGGAGAGGCCACGAAGGCAGTCGTGGCGTTTCGACCCGACATCTTTAATGCGAACGATTACCCGGCCCCCTGCCTCCCAACAATTTATCTCACGAAAGGGCAACGTGGGCGCCGCCCTGGCCGGGATACACCCGCCCCGGACGATCCCTGGTACGTCACGCTGTTCCTCGAACCCGAGGTCAGTAAACCCGCCACTGAATACGAATCAAGAGCGGCCGCCATCGACGGCGTTCGGGCCCTCGCTGACCGCTTCTGTGCTGGTGACGTGAACTATCGAGACCTATACCAGGTCCCACGCGACGCGTATCTCGACCGCTTGGACGAACTCACCGAGTGACTGACGCGACGGGTTTAATCCCAGGGTCGCCCTACGTCGCCTGTGAGCACCCTCACGCTTATCGGCGAACGGTTGGCGACCGAGGGAATGGAGTTCGTCTACCGTGGTGAGGCATCGGCCTGTACCGGCTGTCCGTATCGAGAGCAGTGCCTGACCCTTGAGACAGGCCAGAAGTATCGCGTGACGTCGGTTCGCGAGGGGGCGAGTACGCTCGCGTGTGGGGTCCACGACACCGGTGTCACGGCCGTCGAAGTCGAGCCAGCCCCGGTCGTCGCAAACGTCCATACCGCAAACGCCTATGCCGGGAGTCAGACTCAACTGGAAGGGCCGTGTCCCCATACCGGCTGTCCGAGCCACGAATACTGTGAACCACTCGGGGCTTCGTTCGACGACTCCTATCAAATTGGAGAGGTTATCGGCGATCCGCCCCACGATCACTGCATGCTGGACCGGGATTTGACGCTGGTCGAATTCGAGCCAGAGTAGCGGTAGTTGGTCTTCTCGCAGTTCCCGTCCCATTCCGTTCGATGCCCCGACTATCGACTGTCTGACGGTCAGTGGAGTTGAGCACGGAATCAAGGGCAGGGAACGCCCTGACGTCCGACTCGATCAACTCAACTCGCCGACCTTGCGGGCGGCATAGCCGAAGAGATCATCGTACCCTTCGGCGGACATCAGGACCGGATAAAATCCTTCCTCTGCGTGGAGTTGTTCCCCATCGACCGCCGCGAATGCGTCGCCCTCCCGGACCGGCTGGAAGTTCTCTGCGTACACTTCGTACTGATCAGCGACGGCTTTCCGAACCGGCCGTTCGAGTTCAAATACTGGGAGTGAGGTAGTGGGATCGACACCACCACCGGGAAGCACCGCTGTAGCCTTGAGAAATGCCCGGACGATAGCCGTCGCGTTCTCGGCAGCGGTTGGTGATCCCTGCAGTCCACATTCGACTTCGATACTATCCTGGACGCTCTGGAAGATGCGCCCCGCTTCGAAGCGGCCGCCATCGACGACGCTGTCAACCGGCAGTTGTCTGCAGACGCGTCGCTGAAACTCACCAAGACCGTTGACGATGGCGAATGGTGCGGGGTAGGACTGCGTCGAATGTAACGACAGGACGGCACACCCCTTGAGTTCTTCCGTGAGACGGGCCGCCAACCGTTCCTCGTGGGCGTCTCCAGCTGGGTCGCCGGGAAAGGATCGATTGAGATCGACATCCACGTATCGTGTTTCGGCGGCAATGGCCCGTTCATTGGCGATCACGAACGCCACTGGCCGCTCAACATCTAGCTGTTCGGAACGCAGCGTTTCTACGGCCCTGACGCCACACGGCTCGTCACCATGGATTCCACCAACGACGGCGACCTCGGGCTCTCCGTCCCCCACCGTCTCGATCTGCATCTGCTCGGAAGAAACGGATCCAGCCGCTTAGATGCCTCGGGATCGGCCCAGCTACTCAGACAACTCTTCGACGTACCGATAGGTCTCAGACTTGGCCACAGGACGTTCTCCATCCAGCGGTATTTTCCACCCATCGATTTGTTCAGGCTCCGATAGCGCGTCGGTCAGTCGAGTGCGCACTGAATGGATGTCGACGCCGTAGTAATCGCCAGGGACGTCGTGTAAGTACTGAAGGGCGGTCTCGAAGAGCGATTGCATCCCCGCGACGTCGTCGAAATCGACTCGTTTGTACGCGCCGGCCGCTACCTGCACCATTCCGTGACAAAACTTGCTTTCGAGACTGCCGTTGCCGTAGTTGTACCACTCTGCTTCGAAGCAGTCGTGGGCGTCGTGATAGTCACCAGCGTTGTAGAGGCGGACCCCCTGTTCGGTGGCCAGCCTGAGGGTTG
>CAZKGF010000283.1:0-3001 GCA_964552115.1 uncultured Halobacteriales archaeon | reverse complement strand
CGGACGAGGTGGGAGATGTTGCCTTCCAGATTGTACAGAAAGCTGTTGAGCGTGCTCATGCGGGGCGCGAGTTGGAACATCGCGATGAGGAAAATCCCGAGTTCGCCAAGTGACAGGCCGGTGTAGACGAATCCGACGTAGATCAACACGAAGATCGTCAGTGCGGCCGAAAGCTGGTAGAAATTGTTGATTGCGGCTTCGTTTCTCGCCAAATCGACTTCGGAGCGGGCGTACTGATCGATGGCCGCCCGAAAGGAGTCGTACACTTCTTCGGCGAGACCGAAGAGCTTCACGTCTCTAATCCCTTGCGTGCCGGCCTGGACGGTCTGTTGGACGCGCTCGTTAGCGTCGGCGACGCGAGTGCCAACCGTCACTGCGGGCTCGATGCCGACGCGGAGGACGAGCGTCACACCGCCCAGGAGGGCCATGGCGAGAACGGTCATCATCGGCGTGATGTAGAACATGACGGCGAAGTACATCAGGACGAGAAAGAGATACTGCATCGTTTGAACGCCGCCCTCGATGACCCGACCGGAGTATCTCGTCTCTGTGATGATCGCATTGAGAACATCGTCCGAGCCCGCTTCGTCGAAATAGCTGACTTCGGCATCGAGTGCGCCCTCGAACGCACGGGTACGGAGGTCGCGTTCGTATCGGGTAGCGAGGATCGCTTTGAGCCAAGCGACGAGAAAGGAGAGCGAAAATCGGATCGTCATGACCAGGGAGACGCCCAGGATGAGATAGCCCAATTCAAACGGGATTCCAAGGGTTTCGTACGCCGACAGAAACGTTTCGAGGACCGGCCCACCGCCCTGGACGGGGCCCTCCGCTTGGGCTACCTCCATGATCGGATAGATGAAGCCCAGCCCCAGGCCTTCGAGGCCCGCGACGGCACCCCCTAACAGGATCAAACAGAGCGTAAACAACGGGCGGTATCGCGCGACGCGGAGAAGCGCCCGGAACTTGTCCCGCCAGGAGAGGTCAGATTGCTCTGGCATTCGGGTATCACGCTGTACCCGGTGTTGGCGGTTACCTATTGTGGTCGGGACCGAAGGGGTATACTGCCTCGCTGGCCTAGTGTTGGCAATGTCATTGTCAGTCGAGCCGCCAGACCCGCCCACGCTGGAGGCGATGGATCCGAACGAATACGAAGACGCCGAGATCGTCGGCGAGACTGACTACCGTCGTGAGGAAATCGAGGACTTTCTCCGGGATGGCGCCTGGGAACAGGCGTTCGAAGAGTGGGCGGCGGGGACCGATATGAATGAAGACGAGTTTCGGATCATTCGGGAACTCGGTCTGATCGAACGATTCGATTTCTTCTGGGATTCCCACGCCGAGCGCGTCGGGTATCACGCCCCCGGGCTACCCGAGGACTGGAAAGAACGGGAGATCCACGCGGACATCGATTCGTGGGGGACAGTGTCGGCGATCAATGCCGGGCTGACGGAACTCGGCCAGGTTGTCTGTGAGGTGTTGAAGGCGGAGTACATCGACTGGGAGACGGAGTACGAGGCGCCCGATGACCTGCCGGACTTCGAGTGAGGAAGTTGGGATGAAGGGTCAGGGATGGACACGGTGTAGCTTCCCGTCGGGACGTTCAAGACCGTGGCACTCCTGTGATAGCCCATGACAGTCATCGAGACGCCCTCGGCGCGGACCTGCCGACGCTGTGGCCGATCGGAGGAGTGGGACGACGCTGCCGGCAAGTGGGTCGCCGCTGGAGACGATATTACTAATTTGGGGACGGCACACTGTGTCCACGATTGGGACGTAGATGGGTACAATGACCCGCTTCGATAGGTTCGAGTAATCCTCTTTGTTACGGGCGTGTTGTCGGTGGGTGTGCCCACAGTCTACATCACAGTCCCACCGGACGACGCCGAATCGATGGCCGAAACACTCGTCGCGGAACGCCTCGCCGCCTGTGTGAACGCCATCGACTGTCGGTCGACCTACCGCTGGGAGGGCGACGTATATCGGGACGAGGAAGTCATCCTGCTCGCGAAGACGACCGACGATCGGTACCGGGACCTCGTCGACCGAGTGGAGGCGCTGCACCCCTACGACGTCCCGTGTATCGAACGGTTCGACGAAACTGCTGAACTGGCCGCCTTTGCTGAGTGGCGGGATGGCGCCGTGGACTAGGTCCGATCGAGTGCGAGGTCTGCAGTGTACCGATCGAGTACGACGACGATCGCGATGCCGGCCAGGAGCGTCGCTCCGACGCCCAACCCGGCCCGTGGTGTCCACCGCCCGATCGAATCGCCGATTTCGATGACCGGGAGGCGCAACGACCCGACCATCAGGCTGACGAGAAAGCTGAGCGTGGCCATCCGGTAGGTATCCAGTGCTCGGCGGATGACGTGGGCAATCGTGAACAGGCCCACGAGCCCACCGACGGCGAAGGCTGCCACCGTTAGGCCTTCCTCGAGGAGGCCGTCCACGAGGCCGGCCTGGGGAATCGCGATGACGTGATCGACAAACCGCGTGAGGACGCCGGTTAGATACTCGTATTGGCCCAGGAGGATCAGGATGAACGCACCAGAGACACCCGGGAGGACCATCGCCGTGATGGCGATTGCCCCGGTCACGAGGATGAACGGGAGGGTCGTCGGGACGAGGCCGCCACTCGAGACGCCGCTGATGTAGAAGGCGGCGACGAACCCAGCGAGCCCGGACAGCAGTTGCCCGACTGTTTCGACGTCGAGTTGAGCATACAGGACGATCGCGGAGGCAGCGATCAACCCGAAGAAAAAGGCGTAAGTCTCCGGGCGGTAGGCGCCGAGGGCGCCGTGGACGAGTCGGGAAATTGTGATGACGGCAGTCACGACGCCCAGGCCCAACGCGACGAGAAACGGGATGTCCATCGCGCGGGCCTCGGCCAGGAGTGCGCGTCGACCACTGGGCAGGTGTAGGGTTCGCAGATGGCGAAGGATTCGGGGATGCAGCGCCGTCAGTGCGGCGACGAAGCGTTCGTAAATACCGGTGATAAGCGCGA
>CAZKGF010000282.1:0-3020 GCA_964552115.1 uncultured Halobacteriales archaeon | reverse complement strand
TCGAATCGGTGACCTGTTGGATCCAGGCGTCCTCAGAGACCGTCTGGAATACGTCGTCCCGCGCAAACGAGCGATCATCGAGGAGGTATAAGGCGTCGAACCGGGCCCAGCCTTCGATGTCGAGGCCCTCTTCGACGAGTACAGCGAGTATGGACGACGACTGGATCGTGAAGGGATGACCGTCAACGCGGGCGAATTCCTGTCCGAGCGGATCGAGGCTGGAGACGGCGTCGTCCTCGAGGGGGCCCAGGGAACCTCGATCGATATCGATCACGGCATCTATCCATACGTTACTTCGTCGAATCCCACTGCCGGTGGGGCCGCGACGGGGACCGGCCTCGGTCCGTCGATCGTGGGGCGAGGAGAGATCGTCGGCGTGGTCAAGGCCTACCTGTCCCGCGTAGGGACGGGTCCGTTGCCGACAGAATTGACCGGTGATGAAGAATCGGAATCGCTCGCGACGTACATCCGCGAGGAGGGTGGGGAATACGGAACGGTGACAGGACGACCTCGTCGTGTCGGGTGGTTAGACATGCCGATGTTGCGCCACGCGACGCGGGCAAGCGGGTTTACTGGAATCGCAGTGAACCATATCGACGTTTTGGCCGATTTGGACGAAGTCAAGGTCGGCCACGCCTACGAACTCGACGGTTCGGAGCTGTTGACGATGCCGGCGACGACCGAACGGTGGGGGCGGTGTTCGGTCTCCTATCGGACGTTTTCAGGATGGCCGGCTGTCGACTGGACTGCTGTTGCACACGAGGGATACGACGCCATTCCAGAGGGGGCACGGACATTTCTCGAATACATCGCGGACGAACTCGACGTCGAACTCTATGCGGTCGGTGTCGGCCCTGGCCGCGAGGAATCCATCGTTTTACAGAACCCATTCGACGCCGACGGGTAGGGGCGAGCGCAAACCCTTTTGCCCGGTCGCCCCGTCGCCCGGGATATGAAAGAGGAACTGATGGAGATCCTCTGCTGTCCACTCGATAAACAGGAATTAGAGCTCTCCGTCGACGCTCGAGAGGATGAGGAAATCATCGACGGCACGCTTACCTGCACCGAGTGTGGCGAAGTGTATCCGATCGAGGATGGCATCCCGAATCTGCTTCCACCCGACATGCGGGACGAAGCACCGGCCTGAACCTTTTTGAGGTGTCACCGCGGAACCACGCTCGTGAGAGACGAGCTTCCCGTCCACGTCAACCGGCAAGAAATCCATTCTCTCGAGGTTCCGGCGACCTTCGAAGCCGACGGGTCGTTCGATCTCGTTATGATCAACCACGGTGAGTCCTCACACCTCCACCTACACCTCGACGACGAACTCTCCGAGGTTGCCCGCATCGAAGCGACGAACCACTACGTCGAAGGTGACAGCCGGCGGGCCGTCAGATTTCACGTGAACGAGGAAGCACTCACTGCTGATCCGATCCGGGGCCGTCTCAAGGTCGCCTCTGGGTACGGCGCCAAGACACGGTGGATCGATGTCGAACTCGTATCGCCCGAGGAATCCGGCGGTTCCGTCAGGGTCGACGAATCACTCGGGCAACCCCAACCCCGGGAACAGTCGACCACGAACGCTCCGCTGGGTCGCCCGGAGATGCCTGTCATCGGCCTCGGACTTGTCGCCCTACTTGTAGCAGTCATCGCTGCGCTGTTTATCAACAATACCGTCGTCTTATTGGGAGCGCTCGCCGTCGTCGGTGGGGTCTTGGTTGCGTTGTACTTCCTCGTGACCGGCCGCGGTGGAATCGCCTGACCCTGCTACCTGTTCCGCTACGGTGTCCCATCGGTCCGACGCCAACAATCGCTCGCGCAGGTAGCGAACGCGCAACCGATTGGCGGGATCGGTAACGGCGCCGGCATCCACATCGTCTATTTCGCCCGCGGCGATCGCGTCGACGATCCGTTCGAATTGGGCACGCTCTCGGGGACGTAGGCCGGACCCACTAGTCGATTCACGCTCCGTTTTCGTGAATTCGCGAGCTGCGGCTATCACCAGTGAACAGGGTTCACGGCAGGGGAATTCGCCCGCTCCTCGGGGTGCATCCAACCGATCCCCCTCGGTCGCGTCCCACTGGCGGCGCTTCAAACAGACGTCGTCGGTGCAACACGCCGCGGCGAGTGCTTCGATGCCCTCGCGGGGCAGATCGTCCACGAGGTCGTAGATTCCGGTTTGTCGCCCCGCCGTCTCGTCCCAATGGCTGACATCGAGGTGGTCGGTCCGCTCGCGGTACCAGTTTGCGACCGTCGCCGGGTAGACGTGTTCGACTGCCTCGACCAGGGCCGTCGGCCCCAGTGACGGGAAGATCCAGCCGGTTTGGAGCGTCGGTGCCGTCGAGAGGGGTCGATACGACCCGGTATCGTCTCGCGTCCGCAGATCGCGAGCATCGAGCGGGTCATCGTGGCGGTCGAGTTCTGCAGTCGGGCGCCCGACATCGTCGACGTGGCGAATACTGTATTCGCGCTGGTCATCGACCAGTCGGACCGACAGCTGGAGTTGCCCCCACGTCGTGTCGACTCCCGTTTCGAGTGTCTGTCGGCGGGTGGGTGGCTCGCGATCGTCGGCACCCTCGAGCCAACGAAGAAATGCCGACTTGTCTTCGGCCGACGGGGCGACCTGTGTCCAGTGGTACCACTCGGCCACCACGGCCTCGTGTTCCCGGGCCAGGGCACGAACGTCGGCCTGCTCTACTCCGGTATGGGTATCCGACCCGATCGTGAACCGAAACCCGTCGTCGCGGCGCTGTACTCGTAGTCCTTCGAAGGCGACACCGTCGGCCGCGGCCGCCACCAGTGCGTCGATCCGTGTCTCGATCATCGCTCACCGCCACCTACGGCTGGATCCATTGCCATTCCCACTCGGTGGCTCTCGCCGATCGTGGCGCCGGCATCGGCTGCTCGTTCGAGTATAACGGCGGCCACGAGTGGTTCGGTACCGACGGCTCCGCTATACCAGACCCGTCGCCCAGCGACCGTTGCAGGGACCGGGTACCCACTACTGGCGTCGGAGGTGA
>CAZKGF010000281.1:0-3037 GCA_964552115.1 uncultured Halobacteriales archaeon | reverse complement strand
GCATAAAGGCGACCGTCTCCAACGTAAACAGTTTCGATTCTGGGAACAGATCTCTCCTCAGCCACTGTCGAGTGCCCCATCGAGCTCGGTTGCCACCAAGGCCCCCGGGTCTTGATCCGTAAGGGAGGCCTCCCGGCGGAGCCGACTGTAGATATCTGGTGGGAGTTCGAGGGTGATCTCGCCCAATGTGAATCCCTGGGCGGACAGTGCCGTTTCGACGTCCTGGCCCTCGTTGACGGCGCTCGCTACAGAACGCACCTCCCGAACGGTCAGATCATGATCGAGGACTGCCCAGGCGAGGTGTAACCTAGCAGTCCCCGAAACTCGGGCGATGTGTTTGGCTGCAGTTGGCGCGATTTGGCCCATGGCGACGTGGCGGCGGATCGAACGGGGCAGGTCGTGGACGCGAGCCCACTTCCGGATGAACGAAACCGTCACGTCCTCACCGGCTCGTTCAGCTGCGTCCTTATAGGAACCCTCTCCCCGGACGAGCGCGGCACACGCCGCGGCCCCCCGGAGCATGAAGACGTTGTCCTCAGCACCGGCTGTGTTTTGGGCGAACGCTGCGACGGTCTCTGCGGCTAGCGCGAGGCTTTCGGGATCGTCCGGGTCGAAAGAGACTGCTTCACGGGCCCGTTCGCCGGTCAGTGCAGGATCACCACGGATGACCGGTCTCCCCACGGGAGATTCCCGGTCGGTCGGTGGCCGGCGATCGGAACCTTCCTCAGCCATTGTCACTCCGTAGGACAGGCACAACCAAAAGGATCCCGTCCGGCCGCGATCAGCTCTCTTCGCTACTCTCGCGGTGTTCGGAGAGATGTTCCCAGACCTCGGCACATCCACATCCGTCCTCTACGTCGTCGAGGTGATCGGTGGGTGTGTCGTCGGCGTTCGCATCGGAAGACCGCGACGTCACCGTCGGGCCACCTCCGCGGTCCGACCCCGCGGTGGGCGGCCACTCGTCACTCGCAGCACCTGGGTCGCTTTCATCAATCGCCCCTATCGGCTGTATGCCTAAAAGCCCGCTCTCCCCTGTAAACGCTTCCCTCACTCCCGTTTACCGGCAATTGATGCACCTGTCTACGACGACAAATCCGTGCATCCAGCGATGAGCGGTCCGCGACCGAGCCCTGGGAACGATTTGGGGCCCCGCGTAGGGCCAGTCGTGGGGAAGGTCCACGGGGAGACGACTAACACAACCAGTGATATTTGCCTATTCCGGTGGGATACCGCCGGTAATTCGTACACGTCTCGCTCTCTGTTTCCCTCACCTACCCCACAGAAGACGGCCGGCGACCGGCTCGAGGAGGACTGGCAGAAGTGCCGAACAAGACGGGAAAGCAAGGGACTATAGGGCATCTGAGAATCGATCATTGGGCTAGAGCCACTCTTGACGCCGAAAGTAGAGGACCATGAGCAGAGCGATGCCGGCCATCCCCATCAAGACCGCCGGATACCCCCACGGCCAGGTGAGTTCGGGCATGACTTCGAAATTCATGCCGTATACGCCGACGACGAAGGTCAACGGGATGAAGATCGTTGCGACGATGGTCAACGTCTTCATAACCTCGTTCGTGGATTGAGAAAGGGAATTGAGATAGATGTCTCGGGCGCCGCTAGCGAGATCCCGGTAGGTCTGGATAAGGTCAACGACCTGGACAACGTGGTCGTAAATGTCACGGAAATACTTCTCCGTCTCTTCTCTGACGAACTCGGGCTCGCCCCGGGCCAGGATGCTGAGTGCTTCTCGTGTTGGCCAGGCAATCTTTCGGAATGCGAGTAGGTCGCGTCGGACTCCGTTGATCGCCTCCAGGGTTTCTACGTCAGTCGAATCAACTACGGCATCCTCGATCGCCTCGACCTGCGTTTCGATACCATCCAGGACGTCAAAATATTCGTCAACAAGTCGATCGACGATCTGTGCGGCTGTAAAGTCTGGGCCTCGCTGCAGGATACGCTGTGTCTCGTCGGCCACGACGGCGTCCCACACACGGTCTACGGCCGGGATACGAGACTGCGAAATCGTCACCAGCCAATCGTCGCCGAAGAACAGCCCAACAGTCGCCTCGGCGACCTCCTCCTCGAAGCGCTGTTCCCCACGTCGAAGTTCGGCGTCCTTGATGAGCGTGAACGTGTATTCGTCGAACGTCTCCGTCTTCGGGCGGGTAGCCCGTTGCACATCCTCGATTGCGAGATGATGGACGCCAAATGCCGCGGCGACCCGTTCGATCTCTCGATCTGATCCGTCGTGAACCCGTACCCACGTTGTCCCCGTTGCGGCCTTCGCCTCACGGAGGGCGGCCTCGGCGTCACCGTGGCGCTGGACGCCGGATTCGTCGAAGACGACGGCGTCGATCAACCGAACTCACCCCGGTTCTCATCTGTCTTTCCGTGGCCGAGCGGGGTGTTGATATCGCCACGTCCACGATCCATGTCGGAGCAGGCGGGGGCATGCCCAATAGACCTGTCCCCGGTCCCCTAGGCCAGGACCAGCCCAAAGTGAACATGAAGAATTATTATGGATAGGCTCATAGCCACGTCCATGGGGACAAGTTCCGGTACTGCCGGCTATCACACGTGCACGTGTGGGGAGACGTTTGAAACCACCACGGCCCTTATCGAACACGCCAGAAACGAACACGGCTTGGTCGTACACTGATTATTCGACGGCATCCGGGCGAACACGGAACTGCTGGTATCCCCCATGCGACAACTCCAGTGACCCGATCCACCAGTTCCATCGTTCCACGAGGTCGGACTCCGCGGGCGCGTCAGCCAAGTGATTGACGACGTGAGCCGCCGATAGCTCACCGTCGAGGTCTTCCTTAATGCGACCAGATTCTGCGAGATCGCGGGCCTGTCGGGAAACGACCGCCCGGGTCTGATCGGCCCCCCCAAAAGCTGCGTCTAGGCGTGATTCTAGATCCTGTCGATCCACAGTAGACGCCAGGCTCGGGATCGGCTTCAACGTCACGCCGGAGGAAGCCTGTCGCTGGAGTTGTCGAGAGCTGAGGGGAGTAAGCCCCCTTCTGTTCGG
>CAZKGF010000280.1:0-3039 GCA_964552115.1 uncultured Halobacteriales archaeon | reverse complement strand
ATGGGGCCAACCACCCCCACACCCGGTCCAACATTGCCGAGCGTCGCAGCGACGGCCGAAGCGGCGTCAAGGACCGGCAGGACCGTATCCACCCGGAGGGCGTCCAGGAGGACGACACCGGTGCCGACGGCGAAAATAACGATGTACAGGAGTGTGAAGGCGTAGATACCTCGGATTGCCCGTTCGTCCAATGCCCGGCCACCCAACCGGACCGGCGAGACGGCCGAGGGATGGACGGTCGTGAACAACTCGCGCTTGAGCGACTTGAGGATCACCAGCGTCCGAACCATCTTGATCGCCCCACCGGTCGAGCCGGCCGACCCACCCAGAAACATGGCGAAGACGAGGATGAACTGGCCGGAGGCACTCCAGGTATTGAAATCCATGCTCGCGTATCCGGTCGTCGTCACGATGGAGACCGCTTGGAAGAGGCCGTGGCGAAGGCTGTCTTCGAGTTGTCCGGCGATCGGTTCGATACCCGGAAGTTCGGCGAGTCCGACGCCGAGGCCACCGAACAACAAGCCTGCACCGATCGCCCCAACGACGCCGACGACGCCGAGATAATACCGAAACTCACCGTCGCGAAGCGGCGCCCGCCAGTCCCCCGAGAGCGCCCGCCAGAATAGGGCGAAATTCGTCCCCGCAGCAACCATGAAGGGAATTATCACCCACTGAACGGCCGCGGAAAACGCCTGAATGCTGTTTGCCTCTGGAGAGAAGCCGCCGGTCGGCATCGTCGTCAGTGGATGGGCGATGGCGTTGTACAGCGTCATCTCCGGAGCCAACCCACCGAGATGGAGGCCGTACAGGAGACAAA
Organism: uncultured Halobacteriales archaeon; assembly: GCA_964552115.1. Classification (GTDB taxonomy): domain Archaea; phylum Halobacteriota; class Halobacteria; order Halobacteriales; family Haloarculaceae; genus CAZKGF01. The sequence continues at coordinate 2,222 of CAZKGF010000280.1, read as the reverse complement.
ACTCCAGAACGGTAAAGCCGAGATAGACCAGCCAGAGCACGCGGGCAGTCTCCGCGATGCGGGGGGTGAGCTTTTCGATGCCTGGGCCGGGGGCCTCCGCCTCGATTAGTTGGGCGCCGCCGACTGACAGCTCCGGGAGGATCGCCACTGCCAAGACCACGATCCCCATGCCGCCGAGCCACTGGGTCAGTTGGCGCCAGAGCAACAGCGCGTGTGAGTGTTGGGCGACCGATATGTCGCCCATAACGGTGGCTCCGGTGGTCGTAAACCCGCTCATGCTCTCGAAGAGGGCGTTGACCGGGTGGGCCAGCGTCGAATCCGTGCCAAGTCCCGCGATGACGTACGGGACCGTCCCGACCACGGCTACCGCGAGCCAGGTCAATCCGACCATCAACAACGCTTCCCTGGCGCCAATATCCGGGTCGGTATCAAACTGTTCGAGCGCGTAGCCGACTAGAACCGTTCCGGCCAGAACCACCGCGAAGGGAATGATGTCAGCTCCGTCGGCGACTGCGACGCCGAGCGGGATTACGAGCGCGACGGCCAGGTACTTCAGGACGCTCCCGACCAGACTCACGCTCGCACGCCAGTCGACCCGAATCTGCATGGTCAGAACAGGGCAGATGCCTCCTCGATGACGGCAGCGTCAACGAAGAGGACGACGATGTCACCCGGTTCGATAACGGTGTTACCCCGGGGAGTCACGTATGAGCCATCCCGAGAGATGGCCCCGATCACGACTCCATCGGGGAAGTCCTCGATGGACTCCCGGATCGGCCGACCAGTCAACACGCTGTCCTCGTCCACCTCGATCTCGATTACCTCTGCGCGGTCAGATTCGATGATTGCGACGTTTTCGGCGTACTGTTCGCGGGTAAACCGTGTTATCTCCTCGGCCGTAGCTTCCCGCGGATTGACTGCCACGTCTACCCCGACCGCCTCGAACAGTTGGACGTAATCCGCGTTATCGACGACAGCAATCGCCCGATCGGCACCGAGGCGCTTGGTCAACAGTGAGGACAGCAGATTCTTCTCGTCGCTCTCCAACGTCGAAACGACCACATCGACGTCACCGATGTGTTCGCGTTCGAGAAACTCCCGATTGGTTGCGTCGCTCTCCAGGACCGTACAGCCCTCGAGCTGCTCGGCAATCGTTCTCGCCCGTTCGTGGTCGTGTTCGATCAGTCGCGGTGACAGCCCCTGTTGGATCAGCAATTCAGCCGTCAGAAACCCGATGTCACTCCCACCGACGACCACCACATCGCGAACACCTTCGACGTGGGGAGCGACTTCCCCGGCGAATGCGCGGACACTCGCCTGAGAGCCAATGACGACGACGCCATCCCCGTCACGTAACCGCGTTTTTCCCGTCGGAATGACGACGTCATCGGGGCGGATTACCGAGGCGAACGTGAGTGAGTCGAATCGATCAGCCTCCTCGACGGTTTGGCCCGCAACCGGGCTTCCTTCGGGGATTTCGAACTCGGCCATTTGAATCTGGCCACCAGCAAACGTCTCGACATCCCGGGCGGCGGGAAGGCCGATTACCCGGGCGACGGTCTGTGCGGTCAAGAGATTCGTCCCGACCATGAAATCCACGCCCAGGGCCCCCTCCGCGTGTTCCCAGGTGTCGAGGAATTTCGTATTCTTGACACGGGCGATTGTGAATACGTCGCTGACTGTCTTGGCCGTCCCACACGTAACGATGTTTGTCTCGTCCTCGTCAGTACTCGCGATCAAAAGATCGGCATCGCGAATATCGACCTCCTCGAGGGTTTCGAGTGCAGCACCATCGCCCTGGACCGCGAGGACGTCCGTCGAGTACGTGAGCGCTTCCACGCGTTCCTCGTCGAGGTCGACCACCACGACGTCGTGTGAATCGGCGAGGCTTGCGGCGATCGATGAGCCGACCTGTCCGGCCCCGACGATGATCACTCGCATCGTTGCTCACCCGAGTCGCCCATTTTCCCCGGATACCCCGTCTCATCGGAAAGTGGTTTCTATCTCGGCAGAGCCCGAATCCCACCGGGATATCGGCTGTTGTGTGGGGTGCGTGGTACGCAGGTGTGGCGTTTGCTGTGTTCCACGAGAGCCGATCCTCGATCTCGTTCAAGTTGGAGGCCATTGGGTAACCTAGAATTTCCAGGGTCAGTCAGACTGAATACGGGAGATTACATTGCAATTAACTGTTGGGGGTGGGAGACATGAGTACCGACATGCTC
>CAZKGF010000279.1:0-3100 GCA_964552115.1 uncultured Halobacteriales archaeon | reverse complement strand
TATCGGCGTGGCGGGTCGTAATATTCACCCAGATGTCCCAATCGGGAACGCCACCACGGTAGGAGATCGACGGGCCCGACCCGACACCCCGAACCCGGACGATTCCGCCACCGGATGTCTGGCTCGCACGCGTGCGAGTTTGGACGATCGGGAGGATCGTGCGATCGGTGTCGAACTGGAAGGGTGCCGACCGGAGAAGAATCCCACCGTCTGCCTGACTCCGCAGGATGGCTCCGAAGGCGTAGACGATCTGTGTCGACTGGTCACGGGTGGATTCCCACGTGATCACGTCCGACTGTATCGGCCGTGAAACGTTGAGCCAGTGACTACCGTTGTACGCCCGTACCTGCATGCTCGCGGTATGTGCCGTCGAGAGCGTTGCTCCGGCCAGCGTCAATTCGGTCGCGCGGCTGGGTGCACCCTCGCGGTGGATGTCGGACAAGGTGTCCGCGAGTACGTCGAAGGCGCGTTCGGCGTTGGCGGCCTGTTCGCTGTTCCGGGTGTCTTCGAGCATCGAGACGCCGGCGACGCCGACGATGGCGACCGTGAGGGCGACCAGACTCACGATCATGAGGTAGCCGATGACGTCGCTGACGGCGCGCTGTGTCACGTGTCATCACTCCCGTCGAGGCGAAGCAGTCCGGCGTCGGTGAGGGTGATGCTGATGGTCCCCCCGAACGCGCGGCTGTCTTCGATGGCCGTCTCCGCGCTGACGCTCATCGACGTGGAGAGGTTCATGGCGTTGCTCGTGAGGACGACCTGTGGGTCGGCACCGCCCTCGAGTTCGATCAAATACTCCGACCCGGCGATTTCGCTGGGGAGTCGGCGCTCGACTCGGACAGTCGTGTTGGTCTCGCCAGACGCAACCAGCCGGTCGGCCGCTTCCACGTCGGTGGCGACCTGCTGGCCGACGACTTCGAGTTCGGCACGAATGGCCGACGACCGCTGGTCTTCGACGAACCCGCTGCCGGCGATAAGTAAGCCGGTGACGAGGATGGCGGCGATCGCGATACCCAGCGTGTAATCCAGCGTGATGGCCTGGCCGCGATCCTCAGCCATCGCGCTCACCCGGGATCACCCGAAGGGTCGTCCGATAGACCAGGTTTTCACGTTCGAAGTCCACGTCGACCGTTGCACCGTATATCGCCCGTCTCGTGAACGGACTGGTCGTGTTCGAACCGAAATCGAACGAATTCACGTCGGCCATGGATTTGTTGGCCAGCAGTCGATACGTGCCCTGGATATTGGCCGCCTGTGAGAAGGAGACGTTACTGATCTGGCCGATGGTTGACCCAAAGCCGAGGCCCGAGCACCGGTCCCCCCCGACGGTCCCCCGAGAGACGTTGACCCAGACCGAACTCACCGAGCCAAAGTCACACGAAAACCCGCTGCCGTTGACGGTCTCCGGCTCGATCGACATATTCCACGTAGAGCCGTTCGCATCAGTTGCTTCGACGGTGAAACTCGAATTGCCGTCGAGTTCGCTCGTGTTTGCGACGAATACGCGGAACGACCGGGCGCCGTCGGCCTGCTCGACTAGCGACCACTCGATATCGTCGCTGTCGTTGGTGAAGTCACGGGTCTCGTCAGTTTGGACGATCCAGGTCCCCTCGTACGTGGAGCCGAGGCTGTCATTGACCACTTGGCCGGTTACCAGTTGCTGGATGGTGGTTATCTCGGAGAGGTTTGCAAACCCTCGCGACAGGTTCGTCCGGAGGGCATCGTAGGAGGGTGACTGGGAGACGTTGTACTCGTTTACCGACTCGAGTAGGTCGACCGTCCCGGCATCGATCGATCGGGCGTGCGAGACGGGGTCGCTGGTCGTACTCTCGGATCGGGTGGCCAGGTTTTCCGTGTAGATGACCGAGTTGAGGACGACGGCCAGGCCGACGAACGTGACGGCCAGTGCGAACCCGGCGATCAAGATTAACTGACCGCGATCGCTCAGATCCGCCATACGACCACCTCCACTCGAATTACGTTATACGTGGGACTCGCCTGATCGACGTTTGGTACGTATAACTCGGTCCCGTTGAGAGTATGATTCGTAGGCGCCATCGACTGGTTGTACAGCGTGTCGGTATCGGTGAGGAGGAGTGTCCGTGAGGCCCGGACGGCGTTCGTGCTCGGGGCCCCACGGTACACGTATCTCGTCTCCTGGAGGCCCCCGCCGACACCGTACCTGAGATAGACGTTGTAGGCGATGCCCCGATCGCCGAAGGCGCGTTCGAGGCGGTCACCGAACGCGTTGGGCGGCGTTTTTTGCACGTAAAACCGCTCCGACGTGGTTCCGTGGAAGCGACTCTGGTTGTGATTCCAGGCGAGGATGGCCGGCTCGAGTTCGTCGGCGGCCGCCGCACCGGCCAAGACGCCCTGGGCACTCGTCTGGAGTTGGTTTTCGATGTGCTGACTCGACGTACTCGCCGAGAGTGGCGTCACGGCTGTCATCTGCAGGGCGAACACGACGCTGGTTACCAGCAATAGCGCGGCAATCACGCCTTCGAGCGTGTGGACCTGGCCCCGATCCATGCTACCAGACCTCCACGCGGAGGACGGCCTGGGTCCCGTCGACCGAAACGATCCGACGGGACGTAACGCTCGTCCCGACGTTGCCTGGTGGTCTGTCGCCAGTCGTCATTGTGGCGCCGGTACACCCCGTATCGACCTCTGCGAGGCCGTCGGTGTCCCAACAGAGGACGTCTTGACCGTCCGATCCGGAGAGATTGCCACGGAGCGAGACGTTGATCTGGAGGGAATCGTCGACGCCGACACGCTGGGGCGGAGGCGCGTCGTCGAACCGACAGTCACCCGGGTCAGAGCCGTTGAAAAACTTGCGCGTGCAGTCCGTATCGAGGACGTACGGGGTTGCCGGTGCGCCCAACAACCCTTCGGAGAGGCTGGCGGCGATCCGGTTCGAGGCGACAATTTCGCCCTGGCCGCCCTCGACGAAAGGCCCGATCGTCCCGGGAATAAACAGAAACACGGTGGCGAGCGTGAGGAGGAACAGGCTCACGCCGACAGCGAAATCGAGTGTGGTTTGGCCCCGCATAGTGGTGTTGGTGATCGCAACAGCGTCCGTGGTACCCGGTGGGTTGGTGGC
>CAZKGF010000278.1:0-3119 GCA_964552115.1 uncultured Halobacteriales archaeon | reverse complement strand
CACAGTCGCGCACTCAGCCGAGCATCTCCCCTTCGCTCCGGCCCTCCAACGGCCCGCCCGACGGACCGTTTAACCCCCAGCGCGTCCGTGTATCGCCCATGGACGTCCTCGAGAACACCCTCGACGTGTCCCTGGATGACTTCCTCGCCCGCCCCCTCTTTTGCTTTCTCGCCCAGGAGTCCGATCGCGGCGCACGCGTCTCGCCGCTGTGGTTCCTCTGGGAAGCGGAGTCGGTCTGGATCATCGCCGTGATGGAGGACCGCTCGTACCCCGACCGCGTGCGCGAGTACCCCCGCTCGGCCGTCGCCATCGTCGACTTCAATCCCCACACCGGCCGCGTCGAGCACGTCGGAATGCGCGGCACCGCCTCGCTGGTACCCTGAGATCCCGCACGGGCCGAGCGCTTGTTGATCCCCTATCTCGGCCCCGATCGCGACGCGTGGGACCCGATGTTCGAACCTGAGGTGAGCGAGGGCAAGCGCCTCATCAAGTTCGACCCAGAGACCGTCGTCGCCCGGGATCAGTCCTACCAGGGGAGTCTGCCGGCCGAGGACTGAGGCCGAGCACACCCACCCTGGGCGGGCTGCCAGCGTGATCGATAACGAAACCTCTTAACGAGTCGCTGGCTGACGTTCCGATGCGAGCCAGGATGGCCGAACGGTAAGGCGCACGCCTGGAAAGCGTGTTCCCTTTCGGGATTCTGGGTTCAAATCCCAGTCCTGGCGTCCAATTGGACGCGTAACGGCAGACGGTTTGAAGCGTGGAATACCCCGTCTGGTTCTCGAAGAGAATGATATGTGGTTGACAGGTATCGGACGGTGCCGTCGACGGGGCCATCAGTGGGCGTCACCCAGTGGGCCACCAACCAGTCAACTGGCGTTAACGGGCTTGGAAATCCCGTTTGCGACTACGCGTTTCCCGAGTCGGCACTGGGACGCGTGCGTTCGAGCGACGTGTATTCGATCTCTACGTCCCAGGCGGGCAGTTCCGGTCGTGAAAACCGGACCGCCCAGTGGCCTTCGACGTCGGTGCCGGCCGCGAACTCCCGGAGCAATAGGTCCTCGAGGGCGTCTTCGAACGTCGGATCGTCCGTCATCTGTGGCAACGTCGGGCCTGCGTCCGACCGGGTGATAGTTACCTCGAAGCCCGGGAAAGTGGGATCGGAATCGGCCACATCCCAGGTCCCTTTGACGTCGACACCCGTGGCGAACGCGGTCAGCAGGAACGTCGACAAGCGCTCCTTGAACGTATCGGGGTGTGACGCAGTGTAGATGGTCACGGCCTATCCCCCGAGGTCGACCCGCTCAGTCACTGTGAGATACGGTTCGAGTTCGGAGATTGTCGGTGTGGCTGTCACTGTATGGCCGTCCTTACCGAGCTCGATCAGGTTTGCGTCCGCCAGCTTTGGAAGGTGGACGTGGGCGAGTCCGACGTACGTTCGTTCGACGGCTTCGTCGAGAAGCGACGTACCTCGACGTCGCTCGAACTCGACGATGCGTTCTGCAAGGTTACGTACCTCGACCGACCCGTCGATCCGCCGGAGCCAGTGGAGTGCCAGTCGACGGTTTCGGTCGGCGAGGAGGTCGAATACGTCCTGGATCGGAACGGTCGCCGTCTGGTCGGCATCGCTGGACGAATCGGGCCAGTTGACGTCGTGGCGAACGGGGCGATAACCTGCGACGTCGATGACCGCGTCGACGAGTACCGTACACAACGCGAGCGTCGTGTGGTCGGCCCGCTCCGGCTCGATCCGGAAGTAGCCGGTGCCACCGCTGTTCTTCACGAGCGCCACGACGCCGTCGATAAAACCGACCACTGATCCCCGGTCGGTCTCCTCGAGCAAGCCGGTCAGCGAGTCGACGAACACGACAGTCGGTCTTGAGCCTCGTGCCCACTCGGAGAGCACAGCAAGAGCTTCATCGAGGTTTTCGACGCCACGCACCGCGTTTCGCGCTGCCCTGTCACTCGCCGCCGACGAAACGGCGGTCGATCGCATCGACGTTCCGACGCCGACGACGCCGAGTGGCGCCGAATCGAGCCCGACGTGCTCGTCCCACTCGTCGACGATCGTTGTCGGTCTGTCGTCGGTGGTAACCACGTATGCGTCGATCGTCCCCGGATCGTCGCCGGCGACCACGTCGAGACTCGTCCCCCGCACGCCTGGTCGGTCCGGCGGTGTTCGGACGAGTATGCTCTCGATACCGCGCGAGTTGAACCCCCTTATCGCCGATGTGTCTCCGTGATCTTCCATCGCGGATTGCCCCTCAAGTCTAGCGGTAGTGCCGGTGGTGCGAAAAGCCTACTGGTGACCCGAGTGGCTCACTCCGCCGTCCAGTTGGCGATGGCAGGCTGGTATCGGCACTGTATCGATGGTCGGGTAATCGTTTGTTACTGTCCCGTAGTTGATGTATTGCCATAACGGTCCCCTCGCAACGTCACATGTCCCGTGATAACAGACCACGGGCTGATAACTCATGACAGCCACCGATTCGATGAAATCGTACTTGAAGAACAACCCACGAAAGATCGGCGCCCTGTTCACGCTCATGGTCCTCCTGATGCAAGTCCAGCCGGCACTCGGCGCCCTGCACACCGTACATGGGCCGTAGTAAGTACCATGTGGGTACCGATCTAGTGCGACAGTCGCCTTCGTGCTACAGTGAGTCGCCGAAGGCCTGGTCAGCCTCGCGCCACACCCACTCGCCGTCGATTTTGACCGGGTACTGGTGCAACTCCAAGTAGCGGCGCAGTTCCTGCTCCGGGAGCCGAAAGGGGCCGATCGAGCCTGGATAGAGGTAGTATTGCTCGTTCGATTCGATCTGTGGGTGCACCATACTCCCCATTCCGCCCTCGGCCGGCAGGTGGGCTCGAATCGTGAGAAGATAGCCGTCTTCCTCGGCCGATTCGACGACGGCGACCATCGGGCTGCCGTACTCGGCCTGTGTGATCGCGACCCTGCCGCTTCCGACGATCAGGTAGTGGCCACCAACGATGCTACTCTCGCGAGCGACCAACAGCGCAGAGTGGAGCGGAAACCCCAGATTCAACAGCCGGGCGACGGTGCGGCCGACGGTGATGGCTCCGCTATCGATCACGTCGGCGATAGTGACCACACCCCC
>CAZKGF010000277.1:0-3133 GCA_964552115.1 uncultured Halobacteriales archaeon | reverse complement strand
TTCGACCCGTCTTCGAGATACAACCGGACGAGGTGGACGATAGGCCGATTGAGGGCCCGGAACGCCGTCGCAATTCGATCGATGTCGGGAACGACCGCAGCAGTTCCAGGAATTTCGGCCGGGGCCCCAGGCTCCGAGAAATCCGTCTGAACGTCGATCGTCAGCAATGCTGCACGTTCGGGATTGGGTCGAGTATACGTATCCATGGACGATTCCCGAGGGGAGAGATCCTAAGAGTTGCCCAGACTAGACCTCCGCTAGGGCCCGTCTTGTACGTATACACTCGATAGAGGAAGCAGCTATCTCGTGACTAATCGCCGTCAGCCGGCAAGGAGGGGTGCTACCGCCGTTCGGAAAGCTTATTCGCGGGCTGGCCACACGACCGCCCATGGTCGAGGTGTCGGTCCCGGACGTCGACTACACCCAGTACACGAACCGCCAGTTAGCGGCGGTACCGCTGGCGGTGCTCGCCCTGGCGTTAGGCGTGATTTTGGTATGGTACCTCCTGACCGGCACGCCCGTCGAGCTGGGAATGGCGTTCACCGGTGGGACGGAGATCAGATTTACCACCAGTCACTCGCTCTCGCAGGTGCAGGAGACCTTCAGTGGTGCCGACTTCGAGACGATCCGGCCCGTTGGGACCGGCAACGAATACATCCTCGAAACGCAGGCTGTCGACATCGGCTCGATTCAGACGATAGCTGAGGAAGCCGGGTACACCATTACGCTCATCCAAAGCGTCTCGGCCAGTCTCGGGGCTGCGGCCCAGGGCCAGGCAATCTTCGGCCTCGGTCTCGCCTTTCTCGGCATGAGCGTGCTGATCTTCATCCTCTTTCGTACGTTCGTCCCCTCCATTGCGGTCGTGGCCTCCGCGTTTTCAGACATCATGATTCCGATAGCCCTGATGAATCTATTCGGTATCGAACTGAGTCTGGGCACCGTCGCCGCCCTCCTCATGCTCATCGGATATTCCGTCGATTCGGACATCCTGTTGAACAACCACATCTTGCGCCGTCGTGGCGGCTTCTACGAGAGTGCCTACCGTGCGATGCGGACCGGCGTCACGATGACGCTTACGTCAATCGCTGCCATGATCGTCATGACGATTACGGCCACGCTGCTTGCCATCCCCCTACTACCCGAAATCGGACTCATCCTGGTCATCGGCCTCGTGGCCGATCTGATGAACACCTACCTGATGAACATGAGCCTATTGCGGTGGTACAAGTTCGAGGGGGTGAACGAATGAATATCCGCGAGAACTGGCGGATTATTCTCTTAGTCGTGTTCGTCCTGCTCAGCACCCTGGCACTGTTCGGTCCCGCCGGTGGATCTACGGCAGGCGAGGCAAATGTCACGACGTCGACCGACCCGACTAATTTGCAGTATGGCCTCGAACTCTCCGGCGGCCTCAGACTTCGAGCATCGCTCATTGGTCTTACCGCCGAAGACGTTGCTATCACCCAGGACAATATGCGATCGATCAGGCAAACCGTCTCGGGTGAGTTGGGACTCCAGGCCATCCAGGTCGAAGTTCGAAACACGCAGGAAGGCGGGACAGTCGAAGTCTTCGACCGGAACGTTTCCGAGCAGGAGTTCATCGACGCCTTAGCCGCCGCCGATCTCTCAGTATCGCCGGGGCAGGTTGTCACTGGTGTGACCCAGGAAACGCTCCAAGACGCGGCAGATGTCCTCGACCGGAAGATCGATCGAACGGGCCTCTCCGGTGGGGGCGCTTCCATCGTCAATACGGCCACTGGTGAGAGCTACGTCGTAATCGAGACACCGAGTACCAACCGGACCCAAGTGCTCGAATCCGTCGCCCGTCAGGGACGGGTCCAAGTAGTTGCGTTATATCCGACGGAGGGTGAGAACGGGACAGAGTTCGTTCGGACACCACTGTTGACCCAGGGAGACTTCACGGCCATCGGCCAGGCAACGCCACCAAGCGAAGGGAATCCGGCGTACGTCAGTGTTACGTTGCGCGAAGGCATTGCACAGAACTTCTCGGATGCGATGCGTAACTTTGGCTTCCTCAACGAAGGAGTGTCAAATTGTAGATATGAATCATCACCCGGGGATCCGGGATGGTGTCTCCTGACCGTCGTCGACGGGAATGTAACGTACAGCGCCGGCATGGGCGAACGACTCGCCGAAGATATGCGGGCGGGAACGTGGGTGCAAACACCCTCCTTCCGAATGCAGACGAATAGCCTCTCGGAGGCCCAACAGGTCAAAATAGATCTGGAAACCGGTGCGTTGCCGACCGAACTCGAGATCGAGTCGTACAACCAGATCCTTCCGAGCCTCGCCCAGAAGTTCAAGCCACTGGCGGTCCTGACGGGCCTCGTTACCTGGATTGCCGTCAGTGCCGTCATCTTCTATCGGTATCGCCAATTGGAGGTCGCGATTCCAATGCTGTTGACGGCTATCGCAGAGGTGTACATCCTCCTCGGGTTCGCGGCTGCAGTGGGCTTGGCGCTAGACCTGTCCCACATAGCCGGCTTTATCGCCGTCATCGGAACGGGGGTGGACGACCTAGTCATCCTCGCTGACGAAATCTTGCAACGAGGCGAGGTCGCGACGGGGAGAGTCTTCCAGAGTCGATTCCGAAAGGCCTTCTGGGTGATCGGGGCAGCTGCTGCGACGACCATCATCGCTATGAGCCCGCTCACGGTGCTGGGCCTCGGTGACCTGAGTGGCTTTGCGATCGTCACGATCGTCGGCGTCCTGATTGGGGTACTAATCACCCGACCCGCCTATGGGGACATCCTCCAGGCCCTCTTGATCTCCAAAAAGGAGTGAGATCCGGGCTCCTCGCCGGGTGGACGGACCTGTCGGTCTGTCCCGCAGTGTTCGGCACCGATAGTACGGCGATTTGGAGTCTGTTGATCTGGTCCTCGTGACGCGGCGACTACCCGGAGTGGGCAGAAACAACGGCCTGTTGGATGGTACAGTCTCGCTTCCTTAGCACGACAGGGTTCAAGATTCTAATCTCAGGATTCTCGGTGACGACTGCGGTCCTCCGTATTTCAAAACGCCGGCGTGAGTCCATCGCCAACAGTCTGGCGAAGGCGTTATTCCAAAACGCCCGGGAGGAAGCGGTCTTCGTGGGCTTCGATTACGTCAGCAT
>CAZKGF010000276.1:0-3135 GCA_964552115.1 uncultured Halobacteriales archaeon | reverse complement strand
CAGCACGGGCACCATTGATCGTCGACATTTCGAAGATATCGGCGGCCGGCGTTGCCGTTGGATCGAGTCTATCGACCTTCTGGAGGAGGCTGGCCTGGCGCATCTCCGTGAACGGGTCGAGCGTGTTGTTACACGGCGGTCCGTCGTTCCCTAACGCGACGTTGATCCCCCGATCCTGATACTCCCAGACGGGCGCAATCCCGCTTGCGAGTTTCATGTTCGAGGAGGGACAGTGGACGACGTGCGTCCCGGTCTCGGCCAAAACCTCGCGCTCGGAGTCGTCCGTCCAGACGCAGTGAGCGAGCACGACGTCCTCGCCCGTCAGCCCGACCTCGTCCAACCAGTGGATGTTTCGGAGGCCGGTGTCGGCTTCGACGGTTTCGATCTCCGACCGGTTTTCGCTCGCGTGGGTGTGAATGCGGACGCCATCGTAGGCGTCCGCGAGTTCGCGTGCACCGCGGAGACACGCCTCGGTACAGGAGACCGCGAATCGAGGGGTTACAGCGTACCGGATTCGGTCGTCGAAGGCGCCGTGATACGACTCGATCAACCGTTCGGACTCGGCAAGGGCCTCGTCGGTCTCTTCGAGCAGTCCGTCCGGTGACCGCTGGTCCATGAGAACCTTGCCGAGCACGCCGCGAATGCCGAGTTCGCCAGCCGCCTCGAAGGCTCGGTCTGCGTGGGTCACTGTGAGATGGTCGATGGCCGTAGTCGTTCCACTCTCGATCAATTCGAGATAGCCAAGCTTGGCCGCTACTTCCATCTCGTCGGCCGTCAGCGTGGCTTCCATCGGGAGGATGTAATCGAACAACCAGTCTAGCAGTTCGGTATCGTCGGCGATACCACGACCCAGACTTTGGACCGAGTGGACGTGTGCCCCGACCTGGCCGGGTGCGATCACGTCGTAGGACTCTTCGGCGTGGTCGGGATACCGGTCACGGAGGTCGTCCCGATCACCCACAGCGGCGATAGCCGTGTCTTCGACGACGACCGCACCGTCGTGATGGACCGTAGACGCGTCCGCGACGACCGTCCCGGTGAGGATCATACCACCCACATTGTTTCGATTGACACCCTAAAGCCTTGTTACTGACTCGATAGGCTCCGCCGCCCACTCGGCATCGCTCCCAGGTAGCCGTGAGTGCCATCGATTCAGTCGATCGACGCGGCCATGCGCGTTGCTTCAAGAAGCGCCTGTGTTCCGGTGACGACATCCGACCATTCGGTGTATTCGTCTTCGCTATGGCTGATCCCGTCGACGCTGGGGACAAAGAGCATGCCGGCAGGACAGATCCGATCGAGGTAACTGGCGTCGTGTCCCGCCCCGCTGACCAGACGCATCGGCTCCGCGCCAGTCCGCTCAATCGCCCGCTCGACCGTGTCGACGACCGTGGGATCGAAGGCAGTCGGGGCAACGGTCATGATATGTTCGATGTCGACCGTGAGATCCTCGCGCTTGGCGGCCCACCGGATTTCCTCACGGACGCGGTCGACGGCTGTCTCTAACACCGCCGAATCGAACGATCGGAGATCGACGGTGAACTCGACGACCTCCGGGATGACGTTGATGCCGTTCGGTTCGACGGTCAGGCTGCCAACAGTTCCGACGAGATCCTCCCCGGCTGACGCAGTGAGTCGGCGGACGGCCGTGACGACGTCACTGGCACCGACGAGGGCGTCCCGTCGGCCAGTCATCGGGGTTGGACCGGCGTGGTCGGCCTGTCCGGTCATTCGGACCCGAAGCCATGTGAACCCCACTACGCCCTCGACGGCCGCGGCTGGGCAGTCAGCATCATCCAGGACCGGCCCTTGCTCGACGTGTAATTCGAAATAACGGTGGATGTCCCGTGGCGCACACGGCGTCGATCCTTTGTAGCCGATACGGGTCAGCGCGTCTTCGACGGTCGTCCCTGACTCGTCCGTGCTCGCGTACGCCTCCTCACGCTCGAAGATACCGGCAAAGACGCCGCTACCGAGCAAGTCTGGCTGGAACCTGACGCCTTCCTCGTTGGTCCAGGCGACAACTTCGATGGGTCGATCGGTCATACTTCCTGCGTCGTTGAGTGCCTGGACAACGGCGAGTCCACCGAGGACGCCGATGACGCCGTCGAAGCGGCCACCGCGGTACTGGCTGTCGATGTGTGAGCCGACGAGTACCGGGTCGGCCCCATCCACCGCACCCGGCCGGCGGCCGAAGATGTTGCCCAGTTCGTCGATAGACACGGTGAGATCGGCCGCTTCGAGCCAGTCTACCAGTAACTCTCGGGCGTCCTTGTTGGCATCGGACAACGCCGGTCGGCTCACGCCACCCTCGTCCGTCGCGCCGATCTCGTTGAACCGCTCGAACCGGGCGGCGAGGTCATCGGTGTCGATCGCGGGCCGCTCCATCTGTCACCGATCGACGCCGGAGCCCCTTGAAGGTCGGGCTCCACACGCCCAGGCGGCGGATAAGACGAGGTATCTGTCCTGTCAAACGGCGCCGAGCGGTCCGAGACCGTGCGCGCGAGCCCACATCCTCCGGGTGGCTCGCAGTCTTTTTAACCCGGTGACCGGAAGACCGATCGTCAGCGATGTCCCTAGAGTCAGCCCAACCCACCATTGAGGAATGGGTCGAGGCACACCGGTCGGATTGTATCGAATTCTTGCAAGATCTCATCGCGATTCCGTCGGCGACGACGGTCGGTGAAGACGAAGCCGAAATCGTCGAGCGGATCGAAGCCGAAATGCGAGAGTTGGAGTACGACGACGTCAGAGTCGACGACTTCGGCAACGTCCACGGGATCATCCACGGCCGAGAGGAGGGTGCCGTGATGCTCAATTCTCACATCGATACCGTCGGCGTCGGTGACCGAGACCAGTGGACGCACGATCCCTACGGCGGCGCGATCGAGGATAGCACGCTCTACGGGTTGGGCGCCGCCGACATGCTGTGTGCGATGGCGGCGATGGTCTATGGGGGCGGTGCGTTGGCCGCACTCGACGAGCAGCCCAAACACGATGTCTGGGTAACCGGCGAACTCATGGAAGAGGTCAGCGAGGGCCACGCGATGCGGTACGTCCACGAGAACGAGGACGTCGATCTCACCGCCGTGGTAATCGGCGAGGCGTCCGAAATGAACGTCAAACGCGGTCACC
>CAZKGF010000275.1:0-3146 GCA_964552115.1 uncultured Halobacteriales archaeon | reverse complement strand
TCGAGAAGCTCGGTGACGGTCGATCCACCGCGTGCTATCACCCGGTCAGCGAGACCGACTCCCCCTCCGAACCGACCGTTCCCACCCAATAAGCCACCATCGGCGAGAAACCGGCCTCTCCGTATCCCCATCGTCTGTCCATCCTTGAGACGGACGTCTATATTACTATATTTAATAAATACTTATGGAACAATACGCATCAGAAATAATCTTAAGAAGGTAGTGTCTACGCGCGGCTATGAGACGGATACTCGTCACTGGATCGCGTGGCCAGATCGGCTCGGAGCTATTACCCGCGCTGCGGAACACGTACGGTCGAGAAGCGGTGGTGGCCTCCGATATCGCGGCCGTCGAGGAGTCCGATGAGCTCTATGAACGGGTGGACGTCACCGATCGGGGTCAAATAGAGAGGGTGGTCGAGACGTATGATGTCGAGGCAGTGTTTCATCTCGCGGCGATCCTGTCGGCGACCGGCGAACAGCATCCCCAACGCGCTTTCAGGGTGAACGTCGAGGGACTCTACAACGTGCTGGAGGTCGCCCGGCAACATGGACTCGACAAGGTGGTTGTGCCGAGCTCGATCGCGGTGTTCGGTGCCGAGACCCCCGAGCCCGCTAGAGAGATTTCGGTCCTGAGGCCCACCACGATGTACGGCATCACCAAAGTGGTCACAGAATTGCTGGCCCAGTACTACGCCGGGACGTACGGGCTGGACGTCCGAGGAATCAGATTTCCAGGAATACTGAGTCACAAGACGGAACCGGGGGGAGGCACCACGGACTACGCGGTACAGGCCCTTCGAAAGGCGGTCAGTGAAAGGTCATACACATATTTCGTACGACCGGAAACCACGCTACCGTTCGTCTACATGCCGGACGCAATCGATGCGCTCGTCCAGTTGTTCGAGGCGAATGAGTCCGACCTACGGTATCGTTGTGAGTACAACGTTAGTGCGATGAGCTTCAGCGCCCGGGAGTTGACGGCGGAAATCAAGAAACACCGGCCCGAATTCAAGGCCGCCTACGAACCGGACGACCGTCAGTCAATCGTGGACTCGTGGCCAGCGAACCTAGACGATACGGCCGCTCGGACCGACTGGAATTGGTCACCGCGATACGGACTAGCCGCGACGGTCGAGGACATGCTCGCGAACCTCGGGTCGGGCTGAGCGCTGAAATCTCCCAGGGCCAGGAGAAGCAGGATCACCGACTGGCCGAGGACAGGCCACGGGCCCGACTCGCCAGCCCTAGACGAATCGGTCTCCAGTGTGAACGCGAACTACCTCGTTACGAGACCGGATGGCCGATCAGAGCCGCCGAACCGAATCTGGGCAGAACTATAACCCCTCTAGGCCAGGTACACAACCACATGCCACTCCCGACATTCGCGGAGATGCGACCGGAACTCGGTCAATCAGTGGACGAACTCGAGACGCCGATCGTGATCGGTGACCTCGATGTACTGGAGCGAAACCTCGAGACCTATCGGTCGATCGCCGAGCGGTACGATGTCTCCGTACGGTCTCACACCAAGGCACACAAGATCCCTGAGATCGCTCGACTCCAGGAGGAGTACCTCGATCACGGCGTGCTCTGTCAGAAGCTGAGCGAAGCCGAGGTGATGGCGCGAAACGGCATCGAGGACATCCTCCTCGTCTGCCCAGTCGTCACGGACGCGAAACTCCACCGCCTGCTCTGGGTCGCCGACCACACAGAACACTTCGCGACAATGGTCGACTGTCCGGGGAACATCGATCCACTCCAGTCGGCCGCGGCAGAAAGGGGCGTCACGATCAACGCCGTCCTCGAGATAGAGGTTGGGATGGACCGGATGGGCGCTGTCCCCGGTGAGCCCGCCCTCGAGTTAGCTGAGTACATCGACGACCAACCGAATCTCCGACTCGAAGGCCTGCTCGGTCACGACGCCCAGGTGACCGTGGAAGCGGAGAACGAGGAGGACTACGTTGAGGGTTGTCAACAGGTCGCTGACGAACTGGCGATGACCGCCGACATGATCGCGGACGCGGGGATCGATCTACAGAGCGTCACCAGCGGCTGTAGCTCCACCGCGCGCTTCATGGCGCCCCACGACGTCATCACGGAGCTCGACCCGGGACGGTATGTGTTCAACGACGCCAGCCTCCTTGAGGGGCGGGTCGACATCGGGAAGGAGGACTGCGGTGCGACAGTAGTGACGACCGTCATTTCGAGACCCACAGAGGATCGGGCCATCGTGGATGCTGGATCGAAGACGCTCTCGTACGCCGGGTGGACGAACCCCGTCCCGAAGCACCGGGACGACCTGACGTTCGACCGGAAGTCCTCCGAGCATGGCTTGCTCGACGTGAGCGAAGCCGAGGAGTCTGTGGAGGTCGGCGATCGGCTCGAGTTCATCGTCCCCAACCTCTACGGTGCCGTCAACCTCCACGAAACGATGCCGGGTGTGCGGGACGGAGTTGTCGAGGAGGTCTGGCAGATCGAAGCCCGAGGGAAGGACAAGTAGGACCGCCGGCCCCGACCGGACTAGGGCCAGATACGACTCTGAACCCGCCTACAGTCCTCGAGAGCACAGGTTCCCCGAATAATCACGATCGGAAGAACGGATCGATCACGTGGGCGCTTCGATTCCTCGTTCCGAAGCCGTGTTTCTAGGTCAAGACTCGACCACCGCGTCGGTCGAATCTGTAGGTATTGGGGCTGTCCCTACTCCTCTCTGGCTCCGTCGATAACGCTCACTTCGCCCGATGCGCGTCGCGTTCCGGCGGACCCAAACCTCGTCTGATCCCCGGAAGAGGCCACATACGAAAGGTTTTACTCCCGTCCAGATGAGCCTCAAGCGTTCCTGTTCCCGCTGAAGGAGTGACGCTAAATGTCAGAAAATAAGACAAAATATCTGAAAGAAAAGTACGAGGAGATGGTCGAACGGGGTGAGGACTGGGAGCTGAACCGGCTCGAAACTCCCTCGCAGCCACACGTTGTGGTGGAGGGGGAGGAGCTGATCATGCTTGCCTCGAACAACTACCTGGATCTGGCCAACGATGAGCGGCTCAAACGGGCCGCCATCGACGCGGTCGAAGATTTCGGGCTGGGCTCCGGCTCCGACTGGTCGATCGCGGGCTACATGGAGGTTCAAGACGAACTCAACGA
>CAZKGF010000274.1:0-3147 GCA_964552115.1 uncultured Halobacteriales archaeon | reverse complement strand
TCGGCTGCGACGAGTGCCCCTTTCGTGTACGGTGCGACGGTATTCCACGTCGTCGGATCGGCGAGAACGGCGTCACGATATGGGCTCCCCGAGCCGACCGCGAGTCGCTCGCGAAAGGCGTCCGGATCGATCCGGTCCTGGCCGAGCGTGAGCAACGCGGCGTAGTGGGTCGCACTCGCCTCGGAAAACCATCGGGTCTCTGTCGTCGGCGTATACCCTTGTCTGGTGTGAACGTATTCGTGCAGCCAGGTGTTATCGGCCGTATCCAGCCGTTCGAAGTCACGGACCCACACGTCCGCGTCGCCGATCGCGAGGCCACGGACGGCCCACCGCGTTGATGCCGTCGGCGCGGCGACGACGAAGACCGTATCGTCGCGATCACCAATCTGGAGGGCCGACGAACCGGCCGCCAGCGAATCTAAAATGGCCGACGGTGGCTCCGCGAGTGTGGCAGACTCCGGGATGATCAATCGAAACGTCTGGCCGTGTGCTGTCCGCGTCACCTCCCGATGGGCGCCGAGAAACGCCACGCGTTCGCCCACCGCGCCGGTGTCCGAGTCGGTCGTCCGTGTGAGGCCCACTGTCCCCGCACCGGTCCAGCGATAACTCGTCGCCGGCCCGGGGACATCGACGAGCGCCCAGGGACCCGGATCGGTGAACAGGAAGTCACCACGGCCGGCCATCGGCCCGTCGATGTCGAACGTCTGGTTGACCGGCAATCGGTAGGTGAGTGTCGGCTCCTCCTGCCGGCGATCCCAGGCGTAGACTCCACCACCCTGGGCGACGAAGCCGGTCGTCGCCGTGACCGTTGCCCGTGGTGGAAGTCTGGTCGATAGCTCCGTAACGTCCGCGGGGACATCGTACCTGACCGTCACGTCGATTTCGCCAGGAATGTCGGGCGTCAATGAGAGGTCCTGTGTCAGATCGACGGTCCGGTCAACATTGGGAGCCAGTTGGGCCGTCCTGAACCCGTCCGTCGACCCCGTCTGGGTTTGGTCTCCGAGCACGACACCTGCGCCAACGCCGGCACAGAGCACGATAATACCCACGACGACCAGTCCCCGCACACGGCCCATTGGCCGGCCTAGGCCCAAGCCGGGCAAAAGCGTTCGGCCATCAGGTAGTCCCGATTTCGAACCGGGCACCACCAGCCTCGCTCTCGACCACCGTGACGGACCACTCGTGTGCATCACAGATTTTCTCGACGCTTTGAAGACCGACGCCGAAGCCGCCCTCTTTGGTGGTGTGTGCCCACTCGAACACCGTTTCGCGCTCAGCAGCGTCGATCCCTGGCCCGTCGTCGGAAATGTAAAATCCCGCTCCGGTATCGAGTGGACCGATCCGAACGGCGACCGTCTCACCGGCGTGTTCGACGGCGTTGCGCAAGAGGTTCGTGAGCATGCGTTCGAGCAGGCTTTCATCGGCTGGGACCGTGACTTGGTCGTCGACGGTCAGGGATGCGCTGCCGTGTTCGATGTCCGGCCAGATCTCTTGGGCCAGTTCGCCGACCTGGACGGATTCCCGGGTGGCGACCAATTCGCCCGTCCGTGCCAGCTCTAACATGTCGGAGATGATTCGATCGATCCGTTCGTGGGCTTGTTCGACCGATGCAACGTGGTCTTCGGCGTCGGCGTTTGCACACGCCTTGGCGAGCAGATCCAGTTCGAGTTGGGCCACGTTCAGCGGATTGCGCAGATCGTGAGCCAGTGTACTGGCAAACTCGTCGAGCCGTTCGTTTTCGAGTTCGAGCCGGCGCTGGTATTTCGCTCGCTCGGAAATATCACGCCCGATGCCCACGCGTCCGAGCAGTTCGCCGTCCTCGTCAGCCAGCGCATCGGAGTAAAACTCGTAGGGGATGGTCGACCCTGATGCCGTTTCTACTTCGACACGGACCGTCCCGCTCCCCCGATCGTCGACCGTAGTGAGGTAGTCAGAGAGTTTCTCGTGATCCTGTTCGCGGACGAACGCGTCCGGGTGCCGGCCAAACAGTGCCTGTGAGTCATAGCCCGTGACGGTCGCGAACGCCTCGTTCCAGGCGACGAGTCGCTGATCGGTATCGAAGACATAAAACACGTCGTCGACCGCATCAAGAGCTGCTGCGACAGTCGGCGAGTCGACGGAGAGGATACCCGTAGGATCCTCCATTATTCCGCTAAGGTACCACAGAGTCAAAGGCCCTGTGGCTGTTCGACCGCCTTCACTCCGCACTGCCCGGACCAGGACGATCAAGCTGACACGCGAGCGTAGTGTATCCAGAATTATTCGGCTGGGCCGTCGTTCCACCGAAGAGCGTCGAGTTCGGCCTGGTCGATCGCCTCGAGTTCGTCGGCCAATTCGGTCTCAAGTCGGTTACGTTGGGCCGTTAACGCCTGAAACTGCTCGGAGTCAGCCAAGTCATCGGCCTGAAATCGTTCACGGAGCCAGGCGATCTTGGAGTCCACACTCAGCAGCGTTCGTATCTCCGGGGAATACTGCACACGGGCGTGCAATGCGGCGACAGCGTCACGTATCTCACTCTGACGTACCGGCTTTTTCAGATACATGTCGTAGTCCATCTCGGCGATTTCCCAGCCGGGATCGACTGCGGTCATCATCGCGATCCCCGCCGCGCCAGGCTGCTCGCGCAGTTTGGTCAGTGCATCGTCGCCGGGCATCCGTGGCATCCGCCGATCGAGCAACACAACGTCGATGTCGGATGAAAACGCCTCGACTCCCTCGTCACCGTCGAAGGCCACCCTGACGTCCCATGCCCCCTCGAGCCACAACTCGACGGTTTCCGCGAATTCCTCGTCGTCTTCGATGACTAAGACGGCACCGGACCCCGTGGCCGCATTCGACCCGCGGGCGTCGATACCTCCGTCGGAGACCGCCGTGTGGCAGTTCCGACCCCACCCAGGATGGTTCGATGCCATTAGTATCCACTTTCCGAAGACCGGGGAAAAAGGGGCACCCAAATCGCCAGCAGATTCAGGCTGGTTCCAGGAAGGTGAGTTCGAAAACCGTTCCCGATTGGTCCTCACGGTCGGTGATAATAACGTCGCCGCCGTAGGCCCGCATCATCTCTTTGACCAGGTATAGACCAAAGCCTTTGCCGGGATCGCTGAGCCCCGACATCCCTTTCTGGACGACCTCGGCTTTTTGCTCGTC
>CAZKGF010000273.1:0-3157 GCA_964552115.1 uncultured Halobacteriales archaeon | reverse complement strand
GATGGGCGATCGACTCAGCTGTGTCACTTTCCACACGCTCCTTGGCGTCACGGCCACGTTCCAGAACCCGTCCTATCATTTCGGCCGTATCCATGTGCGTCCGGGATTCGTACCCCATTCTGAGGAGCATCAGCGCCATCCCGTTGGCGCCGATTTTATCCAAGATATCCGCTTCGATCAAACAGCGCGTTTCGAGTGTAAGATCATCGAGTGATCGCTGGTATGAGTGGGACTCGATACACTCACACACCTCGTCGATGAATGACTCGGGAAAGTCGCCGTGAGTTCGTAGGTATTCCCGGGCGACGCGAGCGCCTTCCTCTGCATGGAGATCCTGATCGACCTCGAGTTTCGCGATGTCGTGAAACAGGGCAGCCACGCGTGTGACATCTGTGTTCGCCCCCTCTTTCTCGGCGATTTCTGTCGCCAGTTCTACCACGTTCCGAATGTGATTGAATCGGTAGTCTGCGGAGTGCCACGGGTACCAACGCATCCGGCCGCCTTCCTCTTCGTTTTCTACGCTTGCCTCGAGGTAATCATGTACGAAGTGTTCCATATCCGCAAACTCCTCGTCCGAAACCGGCGACTCACGTATCTCAACACCCACGGCACCACCACCTACCGTCGCGTGCGTTGCTCATTGTAGGCGTAACGACGGTAGTTCGACTCTTTAGCGTTACGACACCCCCAAACAGTGCGGTCTGTCCGACAGTCCTGGCAGGATCAGTTGAGACGGTCCGGTTCGGCTCAATCGGCCACCGGCCAGAGCAATCGAGGCTGACGTTTATTGCCACGCGGCCGAATCACACTCCATGGAGATACGGGCTGCCAGGCTGGCCGATAGGCCAGCTATACGCGATGTCGCACGGCGGTCACTACAGGCCTCTTACAGTCTCGACACTACGGCGATAACCGATGCAATCGAAGAGTGGTACGATGAGTCTAGGCTTGAAGATCTTCTATCGAATGATTCAACGCAGGTGTTGGTTGCCGAACGTGACGGCCAGGTAGTCGCTTTCTCCGAGAGTCGCATTACCGGTGAGAATACGGGGGAACTTCTGTGGCTCCACGTCGATCCCGATCACCGGTCGGGCGAGATCGGTCAGGAACTGTTCGAGAAGACGCGAGAACGACTGGCCGCAGCTGGGGGAAAGCACATTCACGGTCGTGTTCTCGCCGATAACACGGATGGGAACGTCTTTTATCGCCGACAGGGACTCACAAAAGTTGGCGAGGAGTCGGTCGAAATAGCAGGCGAACCCTACACCGAACACGTCTACGCGGAGGTTGAAAAGACCGGAACGGAACCACTTGAGTTGTCCGACGGCCGAACGGTGTACATCGACCACGAGACACAGGAGACTGGTTCGGTCGCCCCCTTTCACGTGGTTTACACGACCGAAACCGGCGAGGACATCTACGGCTACTGGTGTTCAAAATGTAACACGCTTGCCAACGCAATGGATGCAATGGGGCGAATCCAATGCGACGAGTGCGGGAATGCAAGAAAGCCCACGCGCTGGGACGCAGCATATCTGTGACGGCTTTACTTCGGAAACAAACTGTTATTAGTTGTTTACCTCTTCGTCCGGGAGATCCAAGTTACCGAATGGAACGTCTTCGCCGTCGAGTTCGGCTTTGAGGTCGTCTTGAAGCGCCTCGAGCTCTCGCTCATCTTCAGCGATACCGGTCGTCACTAACAGTCTGATCCCCCGACTGACACTCATCTCCAATTCCGTAATGCTGGACTCGGGAACCATCAATAACTGGCCTGCCGTGGGATTCGGACTGTTGGGAATGTATACGTTCACAGCGGACTCACCGAGTATCGTTGATATTCCATTCGGACTCTCAGCCGTCACAAATCCGAGAGCGTACAAACCATCCCGCGGGTATTCGATCAGCACGACGCTTTCGTACCGAGAACCCTGGCGCATCAACGCATTCGAAACTTGGCGGACGCTCCCATAGATAACGCTGACCAACGGAACCATGCCGACAGCCCGGTCAAAGAGATCGAACAGATACGCCCCCAGACGCCGTTGTGTCTAATACCCAAGGGCAGCGATCGCCGTCACGAGGATGAACAATGCCACGAGTTGGGCAGCTATCTCGACATTGCCGAATAGTTCCGCGAGACGTCCACCTTCGATAATCGGGTTGAGAAAGCCACTGAGCCAACCGAGGACGAACTGAAGCGCGACGAAGCTGATGACGAGCGGGGCGATCAGGGCTAAGCCCAAAATAATACTATTCCGTATCGTCTCGCGGACGCTCATGGCTTCCGTCCTGACGGCACCGGGAAAAAGATGCGGGAGAGCCGACGCCGAGCGAAGATATCACAGTTAATTTCCCACAAAGGTACGATCACAGATCTGTTCTCCTGCAATGCCGCTCAGTGCAATCGGGTGTAATTATATCTGCCGTATCGAAATGACAGACAATCTACTTATATAGAGAGATGGCGATACCCTACTGGATCTCTCTAACATACGAATAATGGTAGGGCCGTCTGCCCCCAAGTTATTTGATCTGGCCATTTCCATAGAAGGCCATGTCTCCGGAACCAGTCATTGATCATCGGTTGAGCGACGCAGATAGAAACGTCCACCATAACTGGGACAACAGTTTGGACCCAGTCCTCTCAATAACCCCCGGTGACGTTGTCCGCTTCGAATGTCGTGATGCCGTCAACGGGCAACTCGATGCCGAATCGACGAGTAGCGAGGTGATGGAACTGAATCGTGACCCAGTGCACCCGCTGACTGGCCCCGTAGCCGTCGAAGGTGCCCAACCAGGTGACGTTCTCAAAGTCGAGTTACTAAGCCTTCAGCACAAAGGAATCGGATTCACCCTCTTTTATCCCGGCGAGATCGGGGCAGGATTGTTGCCGGAGGAGTACGAAGAGCCCGGGCTACACGTCTGGGACCTCGACGGTGATATCGGACGCTTTGTTGACGATATCGAGGTTCCGCTCGATCCGTTCCCCGGCAATATCGGTGTCGCACCAGCCGAGGATGGCGAATTTAGTACGATCCCCCCCAGACGAGTCGGGGGAAATATGGACATCAAACACCTGACTACTGGTTCGACGCTCTATCTCCCGATCGAAGTCGACGATGCACTGTTTAGCGTGGGCGACTGCCACGGCGCTCAG
>CAZKGF010000272.1:0-3170 GCA_964552115.1 uncultured Halobacteriales archaeon | reverse complement strand
CGGCGCACGCGAGGCGCGAGCGCAGCGAGCGCCTCGGTAATGCGAGCGGGGAGCGAAGCGACCCGCGAGCAGCGAGGTCTGAACGGAGTGAGGACCTCGGAAAAGGGCGAACGGCGAGCGAAACGACCCGCAAACTGCGAGGTCGGTATGTAGTGAGAACTCCGAATAGGCAAACGGCGAGCGTAGCGGTCACTGAACACCGAGAACCCGCGTATACAATTCACTACATCGAGTACTGCACTGACCGTCAGGACCGCGTCCCGGGGGCACCGACCGAGTCCTGTGTTGGCTGGGTGTCTCCGTAGTGATTCGACTCGAAGTGGATTCGTTCGTAGGAGTCAGGGTTCCAGACCGCACCCTCCCTATCGTCGTGATAGAACCAGTTGTCCTCGATCCAGGCACCGTCGTTCGGCGTCCCGCGGATCTGAATTGCCGGGAGGTCGGCGTCGGGCTTTCGCGTCTTCGCGGCGACCGACGTCGTCGCCTCGAAGGTGTTCTGCTCGATGACGATTCTATCGCCGGCCCTGCCTCGCATGCCCTCGGTGCCGTGGACGTCGAACTGGGACCCCACCCACTCCGGCCCGACGACGTTGTGCCGGGCGACGTAGCCGGCCGAACTCCCGGCAGCGGTGATGGAGTGGCGATTGTAGTTGAAGTAGTTCGACTCGATGCGTGGGACGTACGTTCCCCCAGGCACGGCAACGCCGTACCCGAGTCCCTCCCAGGTGTTGTGATGGATGTGGTTGTCGTGAATGTCACCCTCGCCCTGGACGACGACGGCGGCGTACGGCCAGCCCCAGATCTCGTTGTTGTCGACCTCCGCCTCGTGTGAGGCCGTCACGCCGCCGCCACCACGGTGTGCGTAGAAATCCCCGTCGTGTTCGGTGGCGGCGTTGACGTATTCGGTGAATTGGCCCTGGAGTCTGCACCCGGTAAGGCGAGCGTTCGGTTCCAGGACGAGTTTCCGGAGGTTCGGATCGTAATCCGGCGTTTGATCGCCCTCCGGTGAGCGCAGCAGTGCGCCGGGAACGCCATTATCCACGTCTCTGCCCCCCTCGAGGGTCACGCCGCGGGGGACCCGTATCTCCCAGTGATTGGAGAGGTCGATTTCCGCGTCCGGTGGCACGGTCACGGTGTCGCCGTCGGTGGCAGTCGAGAGCCTATCGACCAGCTGATCGACTGACGTCACCGGCGGCCGAGGCGTCCGCGTGGGCGTCGGTGTTTCGGTATCGGTTTCGGTTTCCGGCGGGCGAGATGTGGGCGTTTCGGACGGCGTCGGCTGAGGTCCATCAGAGGAACATCCGGCGAGGAAGAGACCACCCACTGCAACCAGATACGCTCTCCTGTCCATGCCACCCAAAAGCAGTCTGGCAGACAATGTAATGCCGCACTTATAGGCGCACTCGCAAGCGGATGGCTCACCCCCCCCCCCCACTGGACTCCCGGCCACCACGATCTCCACCTTCGTGAGCGAATGTCCGTCGAGTTCGGTCCCGACAGCCGTCGTTAGTCCACCGTTTCAGGGTGAACGTCCGGATCAAAACGGCATGACTCCGGCTACTTCTGCCATAAGAACTCCATAACAACGTCGAAAAGGTAGCAACCACCCGCCCGTGTATTCGCTCGATCAGTTACGGCGTGGCATACGGAACCCCAACCAGGTCCTTCGAGAACTGAACAAACTCTACTGGTCCCGGGGCTACCGGCGCGAGTACAATCCCGACGGGACCGATATTCTCGAGGAGGACTGGGATAATCTCATCATCCTCGACGGTTGCCGTTTCGATGCGCTTGCGGACCAACTCTCGGAGTACGACATCGAGGGCGATTTACAACAGCGCACCTCTCGTGGATCGGCGACCTGGCAGTTCCTCCGGGGTAACTTCCATAACAAGCAACTCGATGACGTGGTATATGTGACCGCATCGACGATTCTGTACCAGGGGTCGGTGTTTCGTGACGATCTCGACGTGGAACTCCACGATGTCGTCGACGTCTGGACCGGTGGTATCGAATACGGTGGGGACGGAACGCCGCCCGAAAACGTCGCTGAAAAAGCCCGAGAGACGAACGATGAATATCCCAACAAACGGCTTATAATGCACTTCGTCCAGCCCCACGCGCCGTATCTCGGCGACCTGGGCAAGGAGCATTTTCCGGACTTCAGGCCGAACCCCCTATCGGAGCGGTTTCGAGGCCTCATCGATACGCCCGAAGAGACGCTCAGGTCCATCTATCGGGAAAACCTCGACCTGGTGCTAGAGGAGGTCGAAGAGCTGCTATCGGAGTTGACCGGAAAGACGGTCATCACCGCCGATCACGGCATGTTGCTCGGAGAGCGCGAGCGGCCGTTTCCGGTGAAAAGTTACGGCCATCCAAGCCGAGTGTACGTCGATGAAATGGTCACGGTCCCCTGGCTGGTCATCGACGGACAGCCACGAAAGCAGATCGTGGCCGGCGCTGCCGGGGACGAGTATTCGAAAAAACGGACCGATCAACTCGATGAAAAGGCCCGAGATCACCTCGAACAGATGGGCTACCTGTAACGTCGAGGCATTCATTTCCGGTTTCACGGGAATCGGTGGGAAGGAAGGCACTCGCGCGCTCCGGATGTCCCCAGTCACGGTAGCCAGCCAAGGGCGGCGTCTGGTTTGTACTCAGCCACTCCAGCCACGAGACACGTCCCCGCCAACGCGGTCGCGCCAGGTGTCGAAGGCGTCCTGGCAGGCGGGGGCCGACTCGAGGTGGGCGATGAACCCGGCCCCTGGTGAGGCGAGTGCGTCGCCACAGAACGGACACTGGTGAGGGTCAGTCCACGATTCGGTCGTTGCCATGGTACGGATGCACACGGCCAGAAATATAACTATTTTCCAGATATGCACTAGAGAGACAAGGACAATGGATATGACCTAATATATTATCTCTGTATTTGTATTTGGTATGTCAACCTGTGTCTCAATGACGTGTAGACGAAGGAATACTGTGGTCTGTCCGGGTAGCCGGCGTTCGATGGCCCTTATATTCTTACAGCCAATATTATAACAAGCTTCAAATACCCGTACCGGTTGAAATCCGATAATGGCAATACAGAATCCACCCCAGGAATCGTACAGTTGTCCAGTCTGTGCTGCGCCGATGGCGGCGGGCATCGACGCGATGACCTGCACCGA
>CAZKGF010000271.1:0-3182 GCA_964552115.1 uncultured Halobacteriales archaeon | reverse complement strand
TCCTCGACAGCCAGACTGGTGTCGACCGGGAGGGCAACGACGTCCCCCTCGGACGCCTGATCCCGGGCAAAAATTGTTAGCAGTACGTCACCAGAAACGAACTCACCTGTCTCGTCGACAGCCATCGTTCGATCTGCATCACCGTCGTGGGCGATACCGAGATCGGCGTCACTGGCTCCGACGACAGCGCACAGAGAGTCACAATTGTCTGCAGTCGGTTCGCTCGGCCGGCTTGGAAAGGACCCGTCAGGTTGGGCGTTTAGGGTCTGTACCTGACAGCCCAATGCGACGAGCGCCTCGGCCGTCACCGCCCCAGCTCCATTGCCGACGTCAACGACGACCGTTAGCGGGTCCTCGACGGTGACACTTTCGACGAGCCTCCGTCTGTGCTGGTCCTCCAAACTCTCCTGCTCCCGACACCCTAGTTGGTCCCAGGCGACGAGTTCAGTTTCATCCTCATCAACACGAGCCGCGATTCGATTGCGCCGCTGCGCATCGAAGGCCTGACCCGACGGTTGCCAAAGTTTGATCCCATTGTCCGGTGGCGGATTGTGGGACGCAGTCACCGCAACGCCCGCGTCAGCTCCACACCAGTCCACCCCTCTCGCGACAGTTGGCGTGGCTGCAAGCCCCACATCAACGACATCGGTTCCAGTCTCGCGGAGACCAGCAGCGATCGCGTCAACCAACAACCGGCCACTCTCCCGAGGATCGCGCCCGACAACTACTACGTCGGATTCGGCCCCGAGCGCCCGGCCGATGGCCAGGGAAAGTTCGGCCGTAACCGTCTCTCCAACCGGGCCCCGAATTCCGCTGGTCCCGAACATGGTGGTGGCTTGTGGGCGCCAGCTAAGAAGATGGCTGTCTTGGACGATCAAGACCGGCGACTTTCGGGACCACAAACCCGTCAGTTCGAACAGGGAGGGTTTTACTTCACCCCGGCCCGGACATTCAGTGCATGGATAGCGGGGATGTAGAGGCAGCCAAACGACGTGCCGCCGAGAGCGCCGTGAAACGGGTCACAGACGGGATGGTCGTCGGACTCGGTACCGGTAGCACCGCAGCTTACGCCATCGATGCGCTGGGACGAGCGGTGGATTCGGGGGTAGACGTTACCGGCATTCCAACGTCACTCGGGTCACGGGCCCTGGCCCGAGACGCCGGCGTCCCGCTAACCGCCCTCGATGCCGACAGGCCCGATCTGGCGATCGATGGGGCGGATCAGATCGTCGACGGGACACTCCTCAAAGGAGGGGGCGGAGCACATACCCGGGAGAAGCTCGTCGATGCCGCTGCAGATCGATTTCTCGTGGTCGCCGACGAACGAAAGGTCGGCTCGGTGCTGGACGCACCCGTGCCGCTCGAAGTGCTGCCAGCCGCTCGCTCCACTGTCGCAACCTGGGTCACTACCAATGGAGGAACACCCACAGTTCGGGCCTGCGACCGCAAGGACGGCCCCGTCATCACCGACAATGGGAACGTTATCATCGATGCCGATTTTGGCATTATCGAAGACCCGAACCGACTGGCAGCCCAACTGTCTGAAATACCGGGGCTCGTCGATCACGGCCTGTTCGTTGGGATCGCCGACGAAATTCACGTCGGAACAGCAGATGGTGTCGAGGTCACGCGCCGGAACACAGATTAACCTGGTTCACTGGTGGCGCTCCCGACGGTCACGATACCACGAATTTGTCTCCAGAAGGGCGACAAGCCCGGCGCCAGCCTACAGATCGCGAGGCTGGACCGTCTTCCGATCGTTCTCCTGAGCCCGCCGTGCAGCATCGTCGAGCAGCTCTGCAACCTCATCGTCGAGTGCGTCGTAGAAATCCGACGCGACGTTCATGTCACCGAGCGATTCCTTTACAGCCGCCTTGACGATCAAGTCTGCCATACAAGGCGTGATTTCCAGAGGAGAGTTTATAAGCTTTCCCGTTTGCGCAACCTCTCGCCAGGACTCACGGGGGTTTGAGCGGGTAGACGGAACCAGCCGATCGCATTCCACACGAAGTAACCGGGGGCTATCCGTCGCCAAAACCGCGGGAAGGGTCGGTCACTGGGCTGAAGGAGATACACGACCGG
This sequence comes from uncultured Halobacteriales archaeon, assembly GCA_964552115.1. Classification (GTDB taxonomy): domain Archaea; phylum Halobacteriota; class Halobacteria; order Halobacteriales; family Haloarculaceae; genus CAZKGF01. Next base: position 1,100 of record CAZKGF010000271.1, on the reverse strand, counting down.
GGATCGACACGTAAGAGTGGCCGGCCCCGTTATACAGTAGCTATGCGAGAAATCCTGGATGCGGTCGCGAGTGGGGAACTGTCGCCCGCCCAGGCGGAGGCCGAACTTCGGGGCTACGCAACCGGCGATGCCGGCAGATTCGACGCGACCAGAGAACGTCGCAGCGGCGTCCCCGAGGCCGTCCTCGGTGATGGAAAGTCCCCCGGCGAGGTGGCAAGTCTATTGGCCACGAGTCTTGAGACCACCGGGCGAGCCATCGGAACCCGATTGGACGACGAACAGGTTGCAATCGTCCGTGAAGTCCTCGGGGATGAGCACCCCGAGGCGCGAATCACGTACGACGAGCGGGCCGGGCTGTTGGTGAGTTACGGGCCCGAGTTCACAGGCCCGTCCCTGCAAGCCACGGTGTGTGTCGTAAGCGCCGGGACTGCTGATACCATTCCAGCCACTGAGGCGGCCATCATCGCTGGAGAAATGGGTGCAGAGGTCGACCGTATTCGGGATGTGGGGATTGCAGCAATATCGCGGCTTCTGGACCGACTCGGGGACTTACGTTCGACCGACGTAATCGTCGTTGCCGCCGGCCGAGAGGGGGCCCTTCCGAGTGTCATTGCGGGACTCGTCGACGTCCCCGTTATCGGTCTGCCTGTCTCGACGGGATACGGTCATGGCGGATCGGGGGAAGCGGCCCTAACCGGAATGCTACAGTCCTGTACAGCGCTGTCAGTCGTCAACATTGATGCCGGCTTCACTGCGGGCGCCCAGGCCGGATTGATTGCTCGTAGAATCGATGCCGCCCGAAAATCGGACGAATGAGCGACGGAGGGCATTACGTTTACATCTTGGAGTGTGGGGATGGATCGCTCTATACCGGGTATACAACCGACGTCAGTCGACGGATCAGTGAGCACCGAGCGGGTGATGGGGCACAATACACCCGTGGACGGGGACCGCTGAGGCTTGTCCACGTCGAAACGTTCGACTCACGATCAACGGCGATGCAACGCGAGAACACGATCAAATCCCTTCGGACCGAGGCGAAACGAAGACTTATCGCAGACGATACCGGCCCGCCGAATCGGGAATGAAGAGGGGTAGTC
>CAZKGF010000270.1:0-3207 GCA_964552115.1 uncultured Halobacteriales archaeon | reverse complement strand
TCGTGTGCGAGTGCTTTGATCGCCTCGTTTCGCATCGTGCTCCCGGTCGACTCGAGGCGTTCGAGGAGGTTGTCAAGAGAGAAGTCCTCGGGATCGACCGAACACCGAATGGCAATTCGTTCGGGCGTCTCTTCGATGACTCCCAACCCCATCAGTTGGGTCTCTGCGTTGTAAACGGCGTTGATGTGTTCGCTGTCGAGGGTTTGCCCGTCTTCGGCTTTGACGTGGATGACGCGGCGACCGAGGACGTACTGAGCCACGATTGCTCGCTCGACCGCATCCGCATCCAAATCACTCGCGTGAATCGTTGCCTCTGCCTCTTCGGACTGGACGGACTCGGGTAGGACGGTGAGCGTCCCCTTTCCACCGACGCGGAGCGAAACCTCATCACCCTTCTCGACGTCGTAATTGCCCGCCCACTCGGCAGGCAAGGTCATCGCAAGAGTCGAGGGACCCAATCGCTGGACCTTGCGGGTTTCCATACCCGTACATGTCGGTCCTGGTACCTTAACTGTGTCTATACAAACTAAATTCTAACTGGAATCTACCCGTCACCTTTAGGGCGTTCACTCGCCGGGACGACCTCGACGAGGCGGGTTTCGAACCGGCCAACACGGACGCGATGCCACCCGCCGAGTTCCGCGTCTAGAGTCGGATCGCCAGTATCGACACGGAGGACGTCTACGCCGTCCAACTTCCGGCGAGAGGCGACGATAGCGAGGTCACATCGCCGGACGACTTCCGGAGAAAGTTGTTGATTCCCCCGACCAAGGACGAACCCTTGTCCCCCGATCGGAGACACGACGATGACGTTTTCGTCCCCTAGGGCCGCGAGGATGTCGTCTTCAGCACCGTCTGTTACCAGCACTTCACCATCACGCCAGACGTCAACTCCCAACGGCGAGCCGTCGAACCCGAGTTCGTCCTTGATCGCTCCGACGGTGCCCCCGGGGCCCAGGACATACGTTATCTCTGGTTCGCCTTCCATGCCCCGTGCCACGCCGGCAGCCAAGCTCTCGACCGAGCCGCCCACGCGTTGTTTGCCGAGTTGGCGCTCTTGGGCGACAGGAACGCGGGTGACGGCCTTGAGCCGGGAGTTGACTGTTCCGTTCCTGTACTCGGCTTCGTCGATATCGTTTACCTCCGCGCGTTCTGTCCGATCGTACGAGCCAGCGACACGGCCGGCTGCCTGGGGTGAAACGCCAAATACCGCCGAATAGATCTTCACACCGGCGGGGATACCCAGTATCGGCACGTCAGCATCCGCTTCTTCGAGTGTCTCGGCTACGTCGACGGCCGTTCCATCTCCCCCGGCGAAAAGAATGAGATCTACATCGGCGTCGAGAAAGCCACGAACGGCCCGACGAGTATCCGCTGCAGACGTGGCGCCGACTATGACAGCCGGGTCGGATTCAGTAGGGACGTCGGATTCAATTTCGATCACAGTCGGGTCGAATCCAGCGGCACGAGCCAGTTTCTCGCCCATGAGGCCAGGGACGGTGACGAGTTCGATCGACGGTTCGGTCGCCTTGAGAGCCTCGAGCGCTTCGATCGCACGATCCGGCGCTCGGAGTTCTGCACCACGTTCCAGTGCCGCCTCAGCCTTATCGTCCGTACCCTTCAGGCCCACCCGGCCACCCATCCCTGCGACCGGGTTGACGACAAACCCAATCCGTCTCATTACCGTTGGTACGGTGGTGACGATCAAAAGGCGCCCGGAACCACTGATTTAAGGGCACCAGGTACAACACCGAAGATATGAACGCGGTACTCGCGGCGGGCGTACAACCCAGTGTTATCAACGCAGCTGGCTGGATCGTCGGCGGTGGCGGTCTGCTACTGACTGCGATCTGGCTACATTACCTGTATCACTGATCTTCGTCATCCGTGGGTGATTCGACACGGTTACGCAACCAGCTGGTGGCTGCGTCGACCTGTTCGGCATCCACTCCTTGGATCTTGATCCGGACGTCACTGCCCGGATAACTGCCAACCGTCACACCGAATCGATCTTCCACGCTGACCAACCGTTCGACCAACGCACTCTCGGGTTCGGCTGCGACCACTGTTCGGACGTGTCGGTCTTCACCGCCGAACTCGTCTGCGATCTGTAGGAACATCGCTTTCATTTCCGCGGGGACACCCGGAAGGACGTACACGTTGTCGAGTACACAGCCGGGTGCTACCCCTTCTGGATTTTCGAGTAACGTTGCCCCTGCAGGGAGTTCAGTCGTGCCGGGTGCGAGGTCTGCATATTCGTACCCCGAGTCGTCCAGCCACTCTCGCACTGCCTCACTCTGTTCGACGTCGACGCCGAATGCTGCAGCGATCGCCTCCATCGTTCGGTCGTCGTGCGTCGGGCCGAGCCCACCCGTCACGATGACAGCATCGAAGGCTGCACGCTGCTCGTTTACCACACGGGCGATGTCGGCGACTCGATCGGGGAGTACCGTGATCTGATCGAGATCCACCCCTCTGTCGGCGAGTTGCCGGCCCAACCAGGCAGCGTTCGTGTTGACCGTATCACCCGCCAAGAGTTCGTCCCCGATCGTCACCACTGCCACACGCATATAGGGGAGGTGCGAGGGCCGCGGCTAAAAGCCCGCCGTCCCCAGTCACCGCATCCCTGGCGGTGGACCGCGGTCCCTAGGGTCGTCTTCGTCCTGCTCGACATCGATACCCACCGATTCTCGACGCCGCCTGGCCTGTCGGATTTTTCGTAGGTAATACAGCGAGCCGCCGATTGCTAATCCGAGTCCACCAATCGCGATGATACCGAATAACAGGAGATCTAACTGCAGGTACCACCGAAGGTGGAGAGAGCCCCCACCGATTTCCTCCCAGGTTACTGTCACTCTGTTGTTAGCAAAACTTCGATCGTAACCCCCAGGACTGACCTGGGAGAGAATGGGGACGCCAACCCGCGCAGATTCTGGTAACTGGACAGCATACGATCCCTCCAGAAATGCTGGCATCGAGAACTGCTTCCCGTTGCGCCAGCCGGTATATCCCACCGTGCCGTTGTCCGCCGGTAGTGTCAGGTTGGTACGGCCCCCACCACGGCTGGCGGCCAGACCCGGGTGCGTGGCGTTGACGACGGTCCCGTTGGGAAACTGGAAGGCCAGCCCAGTTACGTCCAGGGAGACCTGGCTCCCGAGGGCGTCGTAGTTGTAGAACTGAAGCTGTGTCCGGTTCGAGACGGTATGA
>CAZKGF010000269.1:0-3225 GCA_964552115.1 uncultured Halobacteriales archaeon | reverse complement strand
GTCATCGCGTCGTTCGCACTCAGAACCGGCCGAACCTCGACGGTTTCAAGTTCGACTTCCAGGGCACCGCTCATGAACTGGGCCCACTGTTCGTTGTCGTCGACCAAGAGGACCTGAATCGGCTCTTCACTGGGTGATGGACCAACAGATTCGTCCCGCTGTCCAGTCGGGACACCCGCTCGGTCGAGACGTGAACCTCCCCCTGAATCGCCCCTCATGCGAATCTACCCTCATGTGAAGGTCTTTGTATTTCAATGTTCGTGGGGGGTTCGTTGACGATACGGCTAGGTCAGCCCTCTCTACTCGTGCCATCCACGGACACTTCAATCGACGACCGAGGTGAGGAGGCGCTCAAGGGACGCCGGATCACTGGCCTGACCCTGGACTTCCCCATCCACTACGTGGTGGGCCTGTCCGGCCGGCACGTCAGCGTCAGGTACCACGACCGTCTCGTGATCGGCCAGTCGCAGAGCCGCTCGATGGAGATCGCTGCCGGCAGGTGCGCCCACTTCGATCGAATGTGTTTCACATAATCTGGCCGCGACCGTGGCATAATGGGCGATTTCTACGCCCATGCGGTCGGTAGCGTTCGCGAAGTTTGCCATCGCTGCATCTGCCACAGTCCGATACGCTTGCTCACCAGTCAGTACCGCTAGATCCACCAATCCACCAGCCATCTCTGCGTTCGTGTCGACAGGATACGTAGGTCGGTCGAGCAAGCCTGGCCCCTCGGTAGTGCCGTCCGCAAATGCGCCGTCGGACCTGCGAAGATTATCGATCGCCCAGTCGGCAACCGCCCGGGCAGGTCCGGACTCGCCGGTCACCTGCCAGGCCGATGTCAGCCCAGCCACCACCCGTGCATGATCAGTGAGCAACCCTGCAGGCCCACCGTCGCAATGCAGGACTCGGCCGGACCCTTCAACCAAGCTGTCACAGACGTGTTTCCGTGCACGGTCTGCGTATTGGCGTGGCCGCTTTGCACCGGTATAGGCAGCCAGCCAGTAGGAAGCGTCGATTGCCACACCGTTTCGATCGGCGAAGACTGTTTCGTCGATTGGTGGCGGGTTTGCCGCCTCACGATCTGTGGGATCGAGATGGTAATACTCGGTGGCGCCGCGTTGGCTACTAGCGAACGCCGAACCCGTCCACAATTCAGTCGTGAGATACGACAACGTCTGCTCTGCCGTCTGGCGGTATGCGTCATCTCCGGTGTATCGATATGCCCTGGCAAAGGCGCGCAGGAGTGCTGCGTTGTCATCAAGAAGTTTCTCTCGACTGGGATCGCCCCAATTTCGGGAGCCTGCAACCCGGTAGAAGCCCCCATCGTAGGTGTCCTGCAAGTGGGTCCGGATCGCCTCGAGCGTCCGGGTAGCCTGGTCGCGCGCTCGAATCAATGCGAACTCGATGGTGCGAGGCATCGGGAATTTGACGTCGGTCCCCCAGCCCCCGAACTCCTCGTCGAAGGACGCGAGCAGTTGTTCGACGAGTGTTTCTTCGATGGCGGGTGAAAGTGTCCCACCTGGTGGCTCGGCGTTTCGCAGTGCTCTTGGAACCGAACCGGCGCTTTCTCCCTTCGTCTCCCAGGTACGCCGTACCGAGTCGAGGATACCTCGAAAACCCTCGACACCGAGGTAGGTTGCACCGGTAATAATCCGGCCGTCCGGCGTCAAGAAGACCGTCGAGGGAAACCCACCCATGGTGTATCGTTCCCGAACGCGCGGATTGCGGTCGGCGTTGACACGGACGGGGACGTACCCGTCGTTCACATTCGCCGCAACCCGTGGCTCGGCATACGTCGTCGCGTCCATTTCGGCAGATTCTGCGGACCACGGTGCGACGACTGCAAGCAAGATGGGCGCGTCGGCGTCGGCTGCGGCGTCGAACGCCGCTTGACCCCACTCCCGCCACTCGATCTTCGTCGCGCCAGCCCCCTCGTCCATGATCGAGCCTGGGGGAGGGGGACTAAAGAGGGTTGTACCTCGCCCGTAGTTCAGAGACCGTCTACACCATGAGCGGCCGTGATCCCGCGAACGACACAGGTTAAGTGAAGCCCTCCCCAACGCCGTTCTATGACAGACGCAACCGACCTCGAGGATCTCCAGCGGGGGACCGAACTGGTCAAGCGTGGGTTCGCGAAGATGCAAAAGGGTGGGGTGATCATGGACGTGGTTAACCCGACGCAGGCCCGCATCGCCGAAGATGTGGGTGCCGTCGCCGTCATGGCGCTCGAAGCTGTTCCCGCAGACATTCGCAAACGCGGCGGGGTCGCACGAATGGCTGATCCCGCCGATGTCGAGGAGATCATCGAAACAGTGTCGATCCCGGTCATGGGCAAAGCCCGCATCGGGCACACGAAAGAAGCCGAAATTCTCCAGGCGGTCGGCGTGGATATGGTCGACGAAAGCGAAGTACTCACGCCCGCGGACGATCGGTTTCACATCGACAAGCGAGAGTTTACGGCGCCGTTCGTTTGTGGCGCCCGAAATCTCGGTGAGGCACTCCGGCGGATCGACGAAGGAGCGGCGATGATTCGAACCAAAGGCGAGGCGGGGACGGGCGACGTCAACCAGGCCGTCCACCATCAACGAACGATCAAGGGCGCGATTCGAACGCTTGCGGGCATGAGCCACGAAGAACGCGAGGAGTGGGCCCGCGAAAACGATGCCCCTGCCGAACTCGTCCACGAGACCGCAGACCGTGGCCGCCTTCCCGTCGTCAACTTCGCGGCCGGTGGCATCGCCACCCCGGCTGACGCGGCCCTTATGATGCACCACGAATGTGACGGTATTTTTGTGGGATCGGGAATTTTCGGAGCGGAGGATCCAGAGGCCATGGGCGAGGCGATCGTGGAGGCGGTGAACAACTGGGACGATCCGACTCGGCTGGCCGACATCGCAGCCAACCTGGGCAAGTCGATGAAGGGTGACGCCAACGTCGATCTTCCGGAGGAAGAACGCCTCCAAGGACGGGGCGTTTAGAACTGTTTCTGCGTTCGGTCGGGTAGTGCGGTGGAAACGGGTATCAATTTCGCCATCCTCAGTGCCAAACGTCCAAGGTCCCCCACGACGATCTCTGGGCCATGTGGCAGCTCGTGGGGTCCAGCGTCGTCGACAGTACCCGATCGGTGCTACAGGAGCTCACGAGCACCGAAGGGCGCATTGTGGTTTCGGCACTCCTGTTGGTCCTAGCCATCGTAGTGGCGGTGGTCGTCGTTCCCCGGCTGGT